>JALZBG010000023.1 GCA_030947645.1 Vulcanimicrobiota bacterium
GCGTTACCCAGAGAGACCGTAACGATTATGGTCGCCCGGCCTTCATGACGCTGCTGAACAGCGGCATGCAAGCCTATTACGCCAAGAAATTCGGCGAGGCTGAAAATGACTTCGCGGCCGCACTTGCGATTGTGCCCGATAATACGCTGGCGATGGCATACCTGAATGCGGCTGCTGACAAAGACTCGCATTCGCTCGACGGACTGGCTGCGCAGGAAGCGAATGCACTGGAGTCCCCTCCGAAGACCTACGTCAATTACCTCCGTCTCGCGTTTACGTATCTCGCACAATCAATGGCCGGCCAAGACCGCAGTGCTCTGGTCCAACAAAATCTCGCTGCCGCCTCTGTGCTTGCGAAGAGGAAGCAAGCGGTGCACGTGGGCATGGGCATCCTTCGTTTTAATGAGGGGTCCATAAATAAAGCGAAGGTGGAATTCCTCGCTGCGTTGCGGGATGATCCCAACAATGTGCTTGCCCGCGAATACTTGGGCCAAATTTACCAAAGCGTCCTTCATGACCCGCAGCGCGCGCTGACGTTCGTTATCCCTATTGCCAATGTCGTCCCGAAGTACGCAGACATTCAATTTCACATCGGATCCCTTTTGTACGACCTTAAAGAACCCGCGCAGGCTGCGAGATACGTAACGAATGGACTTGAATTGGACACCGGGCACGTTAGTGAGGCAGGTCGTTTCGGCTACACTTTATTAGCCCGAATTTACATTCAAGAACGCAAACTGGCCGATGCCAAGCGCGTGCTTAATGCGGCCGTAAACAGCAATGCCGACGCGGCGTACGCGAGAACGCTGCTGGAAAAGCTCAGCAGAGGCGACTACGATCGAAAACCAAGAAACAACTGAGGTGCCGGTTGACGATGGCCGCTGCTTTGCCTGCGGTCCGGAGAATCCCATCGGGTTGCGACTGCGTTTTGCAAAAATTGGAAAGGGGACCGTTCGAGCGACGGTTATTCTCAAAGATGACTTTCAAGGTTGGAAAGGTGTGGCTCACGGCGGCATCGCTATGGCCTTGCTCGACGAAGCCATGGCTCACGCTGCACTGAGCGCTGGATACCGCGCCGTGACCGCCAGGATGGCCACCCGCTTCCGCAAAGCGGTACCGCTCGCACAAGCACTAACCGTGACGGGTTCGGTGGCAGGGATCAAGCGCCGGCTGGTGTCCGTAAGCGCGCAATTGCACGACGCCGATCGGCTGCTTTTGGCCGAAGCGCACGGAAGTTTTCTCGCAAAAAGCGCCCATGTCTCACAACTGCCGTGAGCAAAGCCAAACAGCCACCGCCCTCCAGCGCTACCCCGAGCGTCGACAATCGCAGAGCGCGCTACGAATACCATATACTGGAATCGGTTGAAGCCGGAGTGGTGCTGACGGGAACTGAGATCAAGAGCGTGCGTCAAGGTGGCGTGAGTCTCAACGAAGCCTACGCGCGGTTGCGCGAGGGAGAATTGTGGCTGGTGAACATGCACGTACCGCCCTATAAGGAAGGCAGCTTTTCCAATCACGAACCCCGCCGTCCGCGGAAGTTGCTGCTTCACCGCGACCAGATCGCGCGGCTTGGAAGCCGTGCCGCTGAAAAAGGACTCACGATTGTGCCGTTGCGCCTGTATTTCACGCGCGGCAAGGTGAAGCTTGAGATTGGGTTGGCGAAAGGCAAAAAGATCTGGGATAAACGGCGCTCGACGGCAGAGCGCGACGCCAAACGCGACTTGGCACGGGTTGCGCGGCGCTAAACCCGAGCGGGAGATCGAGCGACCGCTGCTCGCGTGCATACGGAAGGGCGAACGCCTTTTGGTGGCATGTTCGGGGGGGCCGGACAGCGTTGCTTTGGCGGGGCTGTTGGCAGACCTCCGAGTACACCTGCAGTTGACCTTGACCTTGGGACACGTGCATCATGGCCGGCGGGCGTCAGCATGGCAGGACGAGGCCGTTGTGCTGCGCGTCGGCGCGCTGTTCGATCTGCCCGTCCTGGTGGCCGGGCTGGCGCCCATGGGCGCGGGCAACGAAGCTGCACTGCGCCATGCACGGTACCGGGCGCTCGGCCAACTCGCTGCCAACTGCGGCGCGAAATCCATTGCGACCGCCCACACGGCCGAGGACCAAACCGAGACCGTGCTCTTGGCTCTATTTCGCGGCACTGGACTGCGTGGGCTCCGCGGGATGCCGGAGCGCCGCCCTCTTTCCCCAGGCCTGACGCTCGTACGTCCGCTACTGCGCGTAGAGCGTTCCAGCTTGCGCAAGTACTGCCATCGCCGCACCTTGCCCTACGCGCTTGACCCGAGCAACGCAGATCTGGGGCTACGGCGCAACGCCGTGCGTGCGGCGTTGGAATCGCTTCGGGAAGTGTTTCCCCAGCTCGACCGGGCAGTTTCGCGTGCCGCCGAAATCGTTCGCCATGAGGCCGCCGGCGCGAACCGAGCCGCCCTGCGACGCCGGATTCTTGCCGCCTTGCGGGAGAGAGATTCGCTCGGCGAGGTGTCCTTCAAACACATTGAAGCTGCCGTCAATGCCCTGGAGAACGGTCGCTCCGGCCATTTTTTCATGGGAAGCGACGTGGAACTGGAAATCGGAGGCGGCCAATTGCTCCTGCGAAGCGTACCATGACCGGCGGTGCCAACTGCCAAGATGACCTGTTGGAAATCGTTTATACCGAGCACGAGATCGCTCGAGCGATTGAGTGCATGGCCGAGGCGATCGGTCGCGACTACAGGCGGCAACCGCTGGTGTTGCTCGGAGTGTTGAAAGGAGCGCAGTGCCTCACGGCCGACTTGACCCGCGCGCTCATCCGCATTCCTGACGGGCCCTCACCGATTACCGTGGACTTTGCAGGTCTTTCAAGTTACGGGTGCTCCCATCGCTCGAGCGGCAAGATCCGGCTAGAGAAGGACATTGAGGTAAACATTGCCGGTCAGAATGTCGTTATTGTGGAGGACATCATTGACAACGGTCTCACGCTGCGGCACCTTCAGGCCTTATGCTTGAGGCGGCACCCGAGATCGCTTCGGTCCTGTGTCTTATTGGATAAGCCATACAACCGCCGAGTCGATGTAACCGTTCATTACGTGGGCCTAACCGTGCCGGACGCCTTCATCGTAGGGTACGGTTTGGACTACCAAGAAAAATATCGCAACCTCCCGTACCTGGCCAAGCTCCGTTCCCAGGTATTCTCCGAGTAAGGTCTTCAAAAGCAATTGGGTAAGCATCTCCGGACCCTCCTCATCATTGGCGTCGCAATCGTCGGCGTGTTCCTCATCGTGCAAAAAGTCGTTTTGCCACCGGGCAACTCTTCCAAGCTGATGTACAGCGACTTTTACTCCAAAGTGGAGCAGAACAAAGTTAAGAAGGTCACCATCGTCGGCCACGAGGTGAGCGGCGAGATGAACAGCGGCGAGCGGTTCACCACAACGACCCCGGAAGACAAGGACTTGGTGCCGCTATTGCGTGCGCACCACGTAGAGACCGGTGCGGAGCAGCCGAGCAACGGAGCGTTGATTTCCAATATCGTTTCATTCGTTCCATTCATTATCATGGGACTATTCTTGATGTTCATTTTGCGCCAGGCGCAGAACGGAGGAAGTCAGGCCCTTTCGTTCGGCCGTTCGCGCGCGAAGATGCTCTCTGAAAACCGGCCCAAAGTCACCTTTAACGATGTCGCCGGCGTGGATGAAGCCAAACAAGAGTTGGGCGAAGTGGTTGAGTTCCTGAAATATCCCAAGAAATTCCAAGCCCTCGGTGCCCGCATTCCGAAAGGTGTCTTGTTGCTGGGTCCGCCTGGTTCGGGAAAGACATTGTTGGCGCGCGCAATTGCCGGTGAAGCCGGCGTGCCATTCTTCTCAATCTCCGGCTCGGATTTTGTCGAAATGTTCGTCGGCGTCGGTGCTTCGCGCGTGCGGGACCTTTTCGAGCAGGCGAAAAAGTCTGCGCCCTGCATTGTGTTCATCGATGAAATTGACGCGGTAGGTCGTCAGCGCGGCGCCGGACTCGGCGGTGGGCACGACGAGCGGGAACAGACCCTCAACCAACTGCTGGTTGAAATGGATGGTTTCGATCAGAATACCGGAGTCATCCTGATTGCTGCGACAAATCGGCCCGACGTGCTGGATCCTGCGCTGCTGCGCCCCGGCCGTTTCGACCGGCAAATCATCGTCGATCGTTCCGACATCAAAGGGCGGGCTGCTATTCTGGCGGTGCACGCCAAGAACAAGCCGCTTTCCAAAGACATCTCGCTCGAAGTATTGGCAAAGCGAACCCCCGGGTTCTCCGGCGCCGACTTGGAAAACTTGCTAAACGAGGCGGCCCTCCTTGCGGCGCGCCATGATAAGTCGCTGATCGAGATGGATGACTGCGAAGAGGCCATTGATCGCGTCGTGGCCGGACCTGAACGCAAGTCTCTGGTGATGTCTCAAAAAGAAAAAGAGTGCACGGCCTACCACGAATCGGGCCATGCGATCATCGGCGGACTGATTCCGAACGCAAACCCGGTGCACAAAGTCACCATTATCCCCCGCGGCATGGCGCTGGGAATCACGTGGTCGCTGCCTGAGGACGACCGGCATAGCCAGACCAAGGAAGAGCTGCTTGCTCAAATCACCATGTCGCTCGGCGGGCGTATTGCCGAAGAAATGAAGTTCAAAGACGTCACGACCGGCGCCAGCAATGATTTTGAGAAAGCCACCGAGTTGGCGCGCCGCATGGTAACTCAATATGGAATGTCATCGCTGGGTCCGATTCAGTATGGTCGCGGAAACCATCAAGTTTTTTTAGGCCGCGACTTTGGTGAAGAGCGTAACTATTCAGAGGAGATTGCTAGCAGGATAGACGCGGAGGTCCGCACGATCATCAGCAACTGCTACGAACGGGGAAAGGAAATTCTCGTTTCCAATTGGGACAAACTGGAACGCATGGTCAACTCGTTGCTCGAAAATGAAACCGTTGATACTGAAGAAGTGCGAGCTATACTGTCAGGCGTTTCCTACACCCCCGCAGCGAAGCCGGAGATTCCGGCTGCTGTCCCGATGCCCGGCGAACCGCAGACCCCGCGCGCCGAAAAGCCAAAACGATTACCGAACATTTCGCCAGAACCGGCGTGAACCGAAAGGTGGCGGCGATGTGCTTGGGCATATTGCTGCTCTGGGGCACCGCGGCGTCTGCCGAGCAGAGTGGGCGTTTACCACGAGGCGGCTCGTACGTGATGCTGCCGAATGCGAGCGTCCCTACTGCGGCGGTGGAGCTGTGGTTCAGAGCGCCGGCGGTTGGATTCGGCAGCACTCCGGTTCCGGGCATCGCTCGTCTGGCTGCAACCGCCATTGCCGCTTCCAAACCCATCGTGGGCGAGTCGCTTAGCGCGCGAGTCGCGCAGTCCGGCGGCCGAATAGCCATCGGCATTTATCCCGACGCGGTGTCGGTTGGCATTTCGGTTCCTTCCAACCGAACGCGCGATGTTGTGGGCGCCCTGACGACGGCATATTTTTCGCCAGTTCTGACGGCCGATGGCATGACACGGGCAATGCAAGACGTGGCGCGTGCGTCGTTGGAAAAACATTTCAAGCCGGAAGAAACACTACATGATCTGCTCTTCGAGCAGATATTTGCGGGAGGCCCGGCACATTACGCGACGCTTCCGGGCGATCTCGCCGCTTTGCAAAAAGTTGGCACGCCGCAATTACAGCGTTTTGCGCAGCGCGCTTTCCGCGTGCAAAATGCAGTGTTGACCATCGCCGGCAACGTTGACTCCTCAGTGCTGGGTGCGGTGAATGTCGGCCGCGGCGAGGTGCCCCTCGATTTGCACGAATTTGATGCGCCGTATGATTCCTCGGTTTCACTTGTAAAGCAGCAAACTTCGCGGCCGTTCTCGGAAGACGGCTTGGGTCTGGGGTGGGTTGGGCCGCCGATCAGTGATGAGAACGCAGCAACGGCTCTGGATTTTATTGCCGACTATTTGTTCCGTTCAGAAACCGGCGTGGCTGATATAGCGGTGCTTGCTGCTCACCCGGACGTGTATATATCCGGACAGTTCGTAACCCTTCATAATCCCGGCGTCATGCTGGTGTCCATCGCCGGCAAGGACCAGGCGGCGGCACGCAAAATCGTCGAAGAGTTCGTAGACAAGATGATGCAACCGCTCGACGCGCAAGCTTTTGCGGCAGCTAAAGCGGCTTTTCGCTACCACATCCTGAGCGATCTTGAGACCCCCCTCAGTCAGGCGGACAACTTTGGTTGGTACGCCGTTGAGGGCAATCCGGGCTACGCGCCTGATGCTTCAGCGCACCGCTATTTCTTCGCAGTACAGGCGCTGACGGCGCAATCTGTTGCCGAGGTTGCGCGCAAGTATCTGACTAATCCGTCCAGAGTGTCGCTGACCGCAAGCGAAGCTCGATGATGCTCCATTTCGGCGTCCGCGTGCTCGTACTAATGGTACTAGCTTCGTCCGGTGCGGCCGCGTCGGCCGCGCATCCGCCGGATCCTAAGTTAAGCGCGTACTCATCGGCCAAGATCGTGCAGCAGAACGATCCGGCGAATTCGCTTACCGGGCTGCACTTGTTCGTTCGAGCCGGATTGGATCGCCAAGCCCCCGCGCAAAGCGGGATCGCCGCCCTGGTTGCAGAGTGCGTTCTTCGTTCGTCCCCTTCGCCGGGTGCGGGTTCTCTTCGATCCTACGTCACCGCGCAAGGCGGTTCCATATCCTACGATGTGGACGGGCAATCCGTTCGCTTCTATCTCGAAGGGACAACGCAGGACTTTCGCCGCTCCGTAGATGCGCTAGAAGCCGTCTTGCGAAATCCAGACCTCGGCGCGCAAACAGTGAGCCAAGCCCGCGCGCTGCTAAACGAGAAGTCCGCCGAAAGCGAAAAAATCCCGCTGACCGTTGGTTTGGAAATTTTGAATGCGGCGCTTTTTGCGGACTCCGATGCAGGGTTGCCGCAATACGGTTCTCCGGCAACGCTGGCGGGCGTCACCAGCGCCGATGCGCGAGCTTTTTATCGAGCGTACTACCGCAGAGACGGCGCGGTCATCAGCGCGGTGGGCAATCTCTCAGAATTGCGCGGCGCGGACTTCGAAACCGTTCTGGATGCGTTGCCGCCCGGTGGTTCTCGACGGGTACAGGTTGCGCTGGTGCCACTCGCCGGCAGTTCCCACCGCGTTGTGGCGCGCCGGGATATCGGCGTGCCGTGGATTGTCGCGGGTTTTCCCGCACCTCCGCCGGAAAGCCGCGACTTCGGCGCCATGCTTGTGTTCGCATCGGTGGTTGACAACATGCTGGAAAACCAGGGCATAACGACGCGACCGATGAGCGAACGCTCCTTCGGTGCACTGTACAATTTTGACCAGCGTCCCGCTAGCTTTGTCGTCTATGCGAACGGCGCGACGGGCGACCCGAGCAAAACGCTGGCAACGGTGTTTTCAGTCTTGACGATGTTTTCGCACAGTTCCCTCAACAAGGAAGCGCTCCAGAGAACCAAGGCCGTCGCCGCCGGGTCGTTTGCGAACTCCGCTGTTACGCTTGAAGACCGATCGTGGTTGGCTGCGAATTTCGTTAGTCAGGGACTGCGACCCGATTACTTAAGCCGCGCGCTTGACGCCATTGCAAAGACTTCTGCAGCCGACGTGCAGCGCGTCGGAACGCGCTATTTGCAAAACCCCACCCTCGCCTACGTCCTGCCCCGCGATAATAACCGATAGCCACCGCGCTCGTTCACGACTATCTCAATCAACGTGGTGGAGCGGAGCGCGTCTTCGCTCATATCGCGCAGGCCTACCCGAATGCGCCGATATTTACTGCGCTGTTCAATAAAACTGCGACGGGCGATCTAATTGCGCAGGAGCGTGTTCACACCTCGTTCCTGCAAAGGTTTCCGCTACACGACCATTACTTTCGGGCGCTCGCGCCGCTGTACCCACGAGCTTTTGAATCGTTCGACCTTTCCGCCTTTGACACCATTGTAAGTTCCACAACTGCTTGGGCAAAGGGCGTTTGCGTCCCACCTGGTGCCAAACACGTTTGTTACATCAACACGGTAAGCCGATTCGCGTATAGTTACGACACCTACGTGGGTGGCTTGCAGATGCGGCGTCTGGCGCGGCCCTTTATGCGCAAATTGCTCGCATGGGACAAGCGTGCCGCACAACGGCCCACTGCCTACATTGCCAATTCCCAGAACGTGGCAAACCGCGTGAAACGCTATTACGGGCGGGATGCTTACGTGCTGCATTGTCCGGTGGATCTCGGGCGATTTACGCCGGGTGACCAGCAAGGCGACCATTTCGTCGTCATTTCACGCTTATTGTCATACAAACGGATCGATCTTGCGATCGCTGCGTGCGCGCTCGCCAAGGTGCCGCTGTACATCGTCGGTGACGGGCCGGCCCGCCGTGCCTTGCAGCAACTGGCACGAGGGACAAGCACGACCATGCTTGGATTCCTCGGCGACCGCGATTTGAACGTCTTGCTCGCGAGTGCCAGAGCGGCGATCGTCCCCGGTGAAGAAGATTTCGGGCTAGTACCACTTGAGGCTGCAGCTTGCGGGCGTCCCACGATCGCCTGGAGGCGCGGCGGAGCACTCGAAACGGTGCGCGACGGTACAACCGGACTATTTTTCGATGAACCGTGTGCGCAGTCATTGGCCGACGCCATTGGCCGCCTTCGCTCATACCGCTTTGAGCCGCAGGCGCTTCGCCGGCACGCGGAAGGTTTTAGTCCGCAGCAATTTATAGAGCGCTTACGTGAGCTTGTCGATCGTGTTTAAAATCTGCAATGTCGCGCAGCAACGCGAGCATGTCGCGCGCGGGGGCGGCGCCCTCCAATTGTGACCGGCGTCGCAATGCGCGGCTTCGCAGCTCTTCGCGAAATGCCGCGTCGTCGAACACCCTGCGCAGCGCCTTGCTCCAAGTGCTGTGATCGTATGGGTCCAAAAGCTGGGCGCCCTCGCCGCATGCTTCGGGCAATGCTGCAGAGTTGGACGCAAGTACTGCCGCTCCGCAGGCCATCGCCTCCACCGCCACCAGACCAAATCCTTCGGCCAACGACGGCACCGTGACGGCGAGCGCACCGGTATACAGGGTGCGCAACTGTGCGTCGTCGGGCTGAACGTGCCGGAAACGTATGCCGGCCCGATCCAACAGTCTGCGGTCGTTCTCTGACAGTGTCCCGGCGATAATCAGCTCGGCTTGTCCAGCCGGAAAAGCTTCGCGAAAGGCGACAAAGAGAAGCGCCGCATTTTTACGTCTTTCGGGCCCGCTCACGAAAAGGAAGTACCGCGAACTGGAAGCCCGTGGATGCGCCGGTACCCAAAATGGTTCCGGTGCGTGCGAAATGACTCGAATCGTACTGCGCGCGATGTCGAGCGTCCGGGCTATCTCATCAGCAGACCACCGGGAGACGGTTACGACACAATCCGCGTTCGCTACGGCTCGACGCATCGGCTGCTGTTCGCGCAAACGCGCTATGAGATTGCGATGCGGCTGGGTAAAGGCAAAGACGTCATGAATTGTGACGACCTTAGGCGCAGCATGCGTGAACCGCATTCCATTCCATGGGTACCATACCACGTCAAAGGGTCGTGCGCGCGCTTCCTGCGGTGAGACTATAGCGCGAACGTCGCGCTCCAAAATTTGCGAGTACTCCGCCGCCAGTTGCGGATGCTTCGCAATAAGCGTCAAGATTGTGTCGCGCGTGTCATAGGCAGCCCGAAGCACCTGGCGCACAAATCTTCCCATACCGCGGCGATCACTGAGCAAGTTCAACCCATCGACGCCTAATTGGAGCGTCAAATTACAGTGTTTTTAGCAATGAGAACTACCGCAACGGTTACTCCATTAAAGAGGGCGTGCGTCACCATGGAACACCAAGCATTTCGCGTACGATAATAGACCGTTGCCAGCACAACGCCGCCCAGTGCGAGCGGTCCAAGCGCGTAGACGTCAGCATGCGCCGCTGCGAACAAAAGGCCGCTACAAGCCGCGGCCGCGAGGAAGGGAGCGCGCCGCAGTACCGCGTTAAAAACGAACACGCGGAACGTCAACTCTTCAACAAGCGGTGCAATGACGACAGCCGTTGCGAAGAACAGTGAATACCCAAAAGCACCATGCACCCGTTTGAGCAGCTTCATTGCGTCTTGTTGGTGATGTGCGTTGCTGAAGTGTTCGATGATGGTGGCGGAACCTTGGACGATGACGATCATCACCACGGCTCCGCCCGCAGCGAGGCCGATGCTGCGCAGGGAGGGCATGGCAAAGCCAAGTTCACGAAGCGAAAAGCGGCTGAGGCCAGGAAGCACCAGCATCAGATACGGCAGCACCGGCAACTCGATAATCGCCTGCAATTCCAGCAGTTGATCGATGGAAGCGCGCCTAAAATCGTGTAGGCCGAGCAGGTAGAAAACCAGAAACCCGAGGGTCGCAAAAACACATACGATACAGATGGTACCGAGCGCCGCGAGCAGCGAAGGAACGACGGCGAAGGATTTAGCCGGCCATTCGATCGGCCAGAGCGGCAAACTGCGCGAGGCTGAGTTGTTCTCCACGTATCTCCGTATGAAGGCCGGTCGCTAACAACGCCTCTTGTATTCGTTCCCGATTTAATCCGAGTGCCAGCACAAGGCTATTGACCAGCGTTTTGCGGCGGTACGCGAACGCCGCGCGACTAACCTGCAGCATAAAATCCACATCCCGCGTCATTACGGGTGGCGTCGGATGTCTCGTTAACCGAATGACCGCCGAGTCTACTTTAGGTCGGGGATAGAACGCCGCGGGCCGCAAAAGAAACCCGCGTGCGATTTTGAACCAATAGTTCACCGCTACGGTGAGGCTTCCGTAAGCGGTCGTTCCCGGCGAGGCGAGAAAACGTTCAGCTACGTCTTTCTGTACCATTACCACGAGTGAAGACGGACGTCTCGCCATGCGAGCGAACTTGGAGATCAACGGCGTTGCAATGTTGTACGGCAAGTTTCCAGCAACTGCCCACGTCTCGTCCCGCGCAAGCGTTCCATAATCAAAATTCAGCGCATCGGCGTGTACGAACTTCGCTGCACGCAATTCGTCGCGCGACTGCAGTATGTCAATGAGTCGAGAGTCAATTTCAAGGGCGGTTACCCGAAGGCCCGCATCTAAGAGCGCTTGCGTGAGTGCGCCGGTACCGGCCCCGATTTCGACTACCGCGCAGCCGTTGTCTTGCGCGAAGTTCTCGACAACCATTCGCGCCATTCGAGAGGCCGCGCGCGCATCGATAAGAAAATGTTGGCCGAATCGCTTCCTTGGCCGATACCCAAACGCTGATAACAGAGACCGAGGGTGGTTCAGTGCAATCGAAACACCCGGACCGGACGTCGACCGAACAGTAGCGCGTCGCCAATCGAATTAAAGCCGAGATCGATGCGGCGGCCGATTATGGCTCCGCCGGTATCTCCGGCAACGGCCATTCCGTACCCAGGAATGTATAATCGGGTGCCAAGCGGGATGATGCGCGGATCCACTGCGACCACTCCGTGCCCCGCACGATACCCGAGCGCCGTTCTTCCTGAGCATCCATAGCAGTCAGCGGTGTAGGCGGTAGCTACCATAGTAACGGCGCTGGCGGCAATATAGGAAGTTTGTTGCAAACCGCGTAGCGCAACGTTGGCAAAGGCTGCGTATTCGCTGATGCCGCGAGCGATCACTCGCGCCCGTGGATGACGCAGGATCCTTGTCGCAATGATCGTTTTCTCGGGCCGGCCGTTATCGCGCGAAGTGTAGCGCACCATCGTCTCTCGCAGACCATTCATACCGCGCGAAAGGATTCTTGTAGCCCCTGGGGCCAGCGAGAAGTCGATGCGATGGATGACCTTTTCCGAAATCTTCTGATGCACGATCGACGTCCAGGCGCTTACACGGACCACCTTGATTGTTTGATTTGCAACGATTAGCTCGGCAAGCGATGGGTATACTTCGTCGCGCCCTCTGAGCCAGATGCCCTGCTCTTCCAGCAAAGCGCCGACGTCGGTAGCCGCCGTCATCATGGCACGCTTAGAATTTCCGGTAATCAATGTTACCGGAACGGCAGCTCGGTATTCAATGAGGGTAGAATTCTCGAGTGCGGTGTCAGGCCGGGGACTGATGAAGTCTGCGGCACCAGTTACTAGTCCGCGTTCTCGCAGGAAATCTCCGACGGTTTTTGCGCTCGTCGCATGTTGGGTCGTTGATCCGTTCGAAACGAAGGTGACGATGCGGGTCGCCGTTTCGGCCGGTGCCGGAGCTGCGAGAACAGCACTCGCGCTGGTCCAAAGAGCCGTTATTGCACTGAAGAAAAGAATCCGGGTAAGGGTTGTGTTCGAGCGGCCCCGTCGTATCAATCCAACTCCTTTTCTGGAGAATGCCTAGAAGTGTGTCCGATTTGGGCCATTTTCGAATGTTGTGTCGACGACTCGTCGACGGGAATGTGGCTCAAGTGGGGCAAGCTCCTTGGTGCGCCGGCTCAGCTCGTGAGCGTTATCGTTTATGCGAAGGCACCTTTTGAGGCAGTAATTGGTTGACGAGTCCGTGTCCAACATCGCCATAACCAGAGTCCGTACGGCGACATACCGTGCGCACTGCACCGGCCGGGTTGCCGAGGCTCCCCGGGAACTCGGGTACCATACCACATACCGGACTGGGGGCGAATACCCCAAAAGTCACACCGGTGCTCAAAGCCCTCAGTTATGAGGAGCCAGCTGCGCGCAAGGGAGGCGTTTTTCTTACCGCAAAGCCACAGAGGTGGACTCTCTGCGGGTCGGTTTTTTTACCGAATGTTATCGTCCCATCGTCAACGGCATCGTGGAATCCGTCGATACGCTCGCGCGGGCACTTCGCATTGCCGGCCATGAGGTGTATTGCTTTGCGCCACGCGCACCCGGCTACGAGGAGCGCGATGGCCCCGTTTTCAGAATGCCGTCGTGGGGTTTGCCCGCTCGCACGCCGTACCGGCTGACGATACCGCTGGTAAGTCGCCGAAATCTCAACGGTGTCATCAAGAGGCTCTCGATCATTCACACGCATTCGCCGTTCGTAACGGGCTGGATGGGTTTGCGCTACGCGCGTCGGTTCAATATTCCGCTCGTCTACACATATCATACGCAATTGGAAAAGTATGCGCACTACATCCCGTTTGATACAAAGACCACACAACGAGCGGCAAAGTCGTTGACCCGCATGTACGCCAATGCCGCGGATGCCGTAGTGGTACCGACCAATCCAATGCGCGAGCGACTGCGTGACCTGGCCGTGACCTCCCGCATAGAAGTGGTTCCAAGCGCAATCGACGTGGACGCGTTCGGAGCAGGGCGGCGGAGCGCGGAGACCCGCTCGCGATTCGGCGTCGGCGAGCGAGATCGTCTGGTTCTTTTCGTGTCCCGGCTAGCGGCAGAAAAGAACGCAGGACTAGCCTTGGAAACGCTGGCGCACAGCAGCGATTCCGCCTTCCGGCTGGTCATCGTCGGCGACGGCCCGGCGCGCGCAAATCTGGAACGGCAGGCATTTGGGCTGGGAATTGCGGATCGCGTGAGGTTTGCCGGCGAACTAGCGCGCTCTGCGTTACCGGACGTCTACGCCTCTTCCGACGTTTTTTTGTTCCCTAGCACAACCGAAACGCAGGGTCTGGTTTTGGCCGAAGCAATGGCGTCGGGGTGCCCGGTGGTTGGCGTTGACACCCCACAATCTCGCGAAGTGGTCAGGGACGGTGGAGAGTTGGTGGAGGGCACCGCCGGGCACCTTGCGGCTGCAGTTCGCCGCGTGACCGGTGGGGCGCAGACCGACCTGCGGGTACGCGCGAAACTGGCCGCTCAGGCCTTCGGCATGGGCCTCCAAAGATCGCGCATGGTGGATCTGTATTTCGATCTTGCCCCCCGTTGACTCGAACATGTGTTCGATCTATAATGGGCCCATGGGTACCCGTCTTCCGTACAGTGAATCCAAATCGAGCAACGTCGTCGTCGGATATGCGGCGAACGCAAACGGCTTCGGCGTCGCTTACGTCAGCACGCAATGTGGCCAGCAGAGCAGCCTGCTGCGGGTGCCCTTCCGCGTGAGTTGTCGTCGCGTCCCGTTGGACCGGGAGGCCGGGTATGCTGCGGTGACGGCTGTGACCAGAACGCTGGCCGTCAAGGGAATCGATCCGGTGGTTGTCCATATTGAGGACGACTGCTTAATCGAAGAAATGCACGGACACCGGGAAGTGCCGGCCTCCCTTTGCCTCTCCTACGTCCGCTTGGGGTGTGCGCTCAATGGGCTTATGGGATGCCGGCTGGAGCAGGTCGCCGCCGGGCAGGCTGCCGATTTAACGGCGCGCGCTCGTGCTGAGGTACATTTGACCGTAGCGGCGTGATTGGTCCGGCCTCTGGCTACGGGCGGGTTGCGCCAGGAGACCTTCCAATGGAGACGGTCGCTCTGGCCCGTGCACTCTTGGGACTGGTTTTGGTGCGCGATTCGCCCGAGGGGCGATGCGCTGGCAGGATCGTTGAAGTAGAAGCGTATGTCATCAACGACCAGGCGTCTCACGCCTATGCGGGCCCAAGCGAGCGAAATGCCAGCATGTTTCTGGCACCGTTCCATGCGTACGTGTATCAAATTTATGGCACGGCCTTTTGCTTGAACGTAACTAGTGAGACCGAGGCCGTCGGGGCGGCGGTCCTCATTCGGGCTCTAGCGCCTTTGGAAGGGACCTCTCTGATGGAACTACGCCGGGGCAAAAACCGGGTTGCCGACCTCTGCCGGGGCCCCGGGCGACTCTGCAAGGCCCTGGAGATCGACTTGCGGCACGACGGCGCCTGTATTTTGACCGATCCGCACCTCTGGCTCGCTCGGGCGCCACATGGAGCCGGCCGAATCGGAAAGAGTAAAAGAATCGGCATTACCAAAGCAGCAGGCCGGCATTTGCGCTTTTACGAGATCGGAAACCGATATGTAAGCGGTCCGCGGGCCTTGTCACCGTAGGCGCCGCTGTGCTATATTTTTCATAGCGCTGGTGCGGTTTATGACCGCAGCAGCAGTAATCATTCTCCCGCGTTTTCCTCATCGCACCAGTGCCAGGCAGCCTCGCCGGTATTGTCTTGCTGTATGAAGTACGCGACCCTAGCAAGAGAGATAGTCCGCTGCAATTCGATAATCGACCCCCTCAAAACGGGCGTCCCGACGGCAATAACCGGCGCCGGCGTCCGCGTCGCGGTCATCATCCGCGCTTCAATCAGCCACATAACGAACATTTTTCGCAGCCCGAATTCCCCCAGGCCGCCGGCCCACCACTCATGACCGCGGTGCAGCTCGAGGAAAAAACCAAAACCGAACTCAACGAGATTGCCAAGACCTTCGACATTACGACTCCTCTCAAACTCAAAAAAGACGAACTGATTCCAAAGATCCTTGAAATTCAGTCGCAACGCTCGGGTTTGGAAATGGCAAACGGCGTCCTGGATGTGTTGCCTGAAGGCTACGGCTTCTTGCGTCGAGACGGTTATCTGCTCGGCCCCGATGACATTTATATCAGTCAATCGCAAGTTCGCCGCTTTGAATTGCGGCGGGGCGATTTAATCGAAGGTCAGGTCCGCCGTCCTAAAGATAACGAAAAGTATTACGGGATAATCAAGGTCGAAACGGTCGATGGGTTTGATCCCGAGGCGATTCGCGGACGCCGGGTTTTCGAAAAGTTAACACCCGTCTACCCGACCGAGCGCTTCAAATTGGAAGTTCGCTCGACGCAGCTTTCCACGCGGCTCATCGATTTGTTCAGTCCCATCGGCAAAGGTCAGCGCGCCCTTATTGTTTCACCCCCCAAAGCGGGTAAGACGACCCTTCTTAAACAAATTGCCAATTCAATCTCGATCAATCATCCTGAGGCGCACATCATCGCGCTTCTGGTTGACGAACGTCCCGAAGAAGTCACCGACATGCAGCGCACCATCGACGGCGAGGTCGTGGCCTCCACGTTTGATGAGCATCCCGAGAATCACACGGCCGTGGCGGAACTCACGATGGAGCGCGCCAAACGTTTGGTAGAGCTCGGAAAAGACGTGGTTATTTTGTTGGATTCCATCACGCGGCTTGCGCGCGCGTACAATCAAGTCATTCCTACGTCCGGCCGTACGCTGTCGGGCGGATTGGATACGGCGTCGTTGCACAAACCAAAACGCTTCTTCGGCGCGGCGCGAAAGATCGAAGAAGGCGGCTCTTTGACGATCGTCGCCACGGCCTTGGTCGAAACCGGATCCAAAATGGACGATGTCATCTTCGAGGAGTTCAAAGGTACCGGCAACATGGAACTCAATCTCTCGCGCAAACTAGCGGAGTCGCGGGTTTTCCCTGCGGTCGACGTTAAGCGCTCGGGCACGCGCCACGAAGAGTTGCTGCTCAGTGAGATCGAGCTGCGCAAAATTTGGATGCTCCGCCGCGCAACGACGGTGCTCAACACCGGCGACATTACGGAACTCATTCTCGATCGCATGGCACAGACGCGGACCAATGATGAGTTTTTGCAAACGGTCACCAAGGAAGCCTTGTCACTCTCGCGCGGCTATGAGGACGGCAACGGGCGGGGATAACCTTTAGAGAATGTCGCGGCAAAGAAACCGTCATGCTGAGCTTGTCGAAGCACGAGTTTTCACATCCATGTGAAAACTCTACTGCCGCAAACGAATCTCCGCCATCCGTGGCTGCTATCCGTTCTGCGAGCCTGCCATCCGGTGACGTACCGCATTCCCTATGCAACTAGACTGCGGAACATGTATCATTCGGGCGTGGCGATGCGAGGACGAAACGCAACTCGTTGCGGTCGCAAACGACGAAGAGGTCTCTCGTTA
>JALZBG010000093.1 GCA_030947645.1 Vulcanimicrobiota bacterium
CGTACGAAGAGCTCACGGTTATACCAACGACGCACGCACCCACCCTGTTCACGCAAGAGACATGGCAGTTGGCACGCAACATGTGGGACCGCGCCCTAGCCATTGGCGAAGTTACCGGTTTTCGTAACGCACAGGTCACGTGCATCGCCCCGACCGGCACAATAAGTTTGCAAATGGACTGTGATACGACGGGCATCGAACCGGACTTCGCATTGGTCAAATTCAAAAAGCTCGCCGGCGGCGGGTATTTCAAGATCGTGAACCAGTCCGTGGAATCCGCTTTGAAACGCCTTGGATACACACTCGAGCAAATTGAGGCCATCGAGATTCATGCAAAGGGCACAGGTTCGCTTGAAGGCGCTCCGCATATAAATCGCGCGACTCTGAAATCTCGCAGCTTCGATGATGCCACTTTGGAAAAGATCGAAGTGCAGCTCGCCGGCGCCTTCGAACTGTCCTTTGCATTCAACCACTTCGCTTTGGGACGCGACTTTTGCACGAACATTCTGGGAGTGACGGAAGCACAACTTAATAATTGGAACTTTTCGATTCTGCGCGACGCGCTCGGCTACACTCAGCAGCAAATCGACGAAGCTTCGGATGTCATTTGCGGCCGCATGACCCTGGAAGGGGCGCCGTTTCTTAAAGAGGAGCATCTCCCGGTATTTGATTGCGCTACCCCGTGCGGTAAGCATGGTTCCCGTTTCATCAGGCCGTTAGCGCACGTGGACATGATGGCTGCGGCGCAGCCCTTCGTGAGTGGCGCGATTTCAAAGACGATCAACCTTCCGCAATCCGCCACGATAGCAGACGTGAAGGAAGCGTATCGCTATAGCTGGGAGCGCATGATAAAGGCGGTCGCACTGTATCGCGACGGCTCTAAGCTCTCGCAACCGCTGGCCGGCACCTACGATTTGGGCGGCGACATCGATGCGCAGGCCGAGGCCCCGTATGCGACGCCGCTCAAAATCGCAGAAAAGATCGTCTACCGTTACATTGCCAAACGCCGCCGCATGCCCGACCGGCGTAGTGGATATACGCAGAAGGCTATCGTGGGCGGCCACAAAGTCTATTTGCGCACTGGCGAGTACCAAGACGGCACGCTCGGCGAAATCTTCTTGGATATGCACAAGGAAGGTGCGGCATTCCGTTCACTGATGAACAATTTTGCAATCGCCGTGAGTCTCGGACTGCAGCACGGCGTGCCCTTGGAAGAGTATGTTGAGGCCTTCACTTTCACACGCTTCGAACCCAACGGTCCCGTCGTCGGACACGACAACATTAAAATGGCGACATCGATTTTGGATTACATCTTCCGTGAAGTCGCAGTGAGTTATTTGGGGCGCTACGAACTGGCACAAGTGCAGCCCGACATGTCCGTGGACGCAATGGGCCCCGAACCGGACTACACAGCGGAGGAGGAAGGCGAAGTTCGGTATACTTCGGCCGCCCAGGCCGCTGCCGGCGAAAAAATGCACCCGACAAGCACGCATTTGAAGCCCACCGTCGCATCGACACCATCGCCAATGGCAGCACAACAAACTCCTCAGGTACCACAAGCGCTCGTGGGAGTGAGCGTTACCTCCAACGGTAACAGCAACGGTTATGCGGTGCGGGCAGAACGCGCACGCGTGGCGCTCGCCAAAGGCTACGAAGGTGACCCATGCCGCGATTGCGGTCAGTTCACGATGATCCGCAACGGCACATGTACGAAATGTGACACCTGCGGCGCTACAAGCGGCTGCAGCTAAATCCGGAGGGATTCCGTCTCACGGAAACAGTGCGCCGTCTGATGGCGCGAGATACTCAACTTCTGCGCGGGCAAAGGACATACCACCGTAGTGCGAGCTGATCGTAATCGACCATATTACGTTTGTTTGTCATGCGGCTCACCGTCGGTCGCGGTTGCTTGAAGCATAACGGCTGGACGTGGGCAAAGCACTAAACCTCAAGCACTTCGCTAGCAAGAAAACGGAATTATGACGGTTCCGGATGTTCGCAGTGGGGAGGGCGACCGTCTAGCGGCGCTTGGTTACCGTCAAGAACTTTCGAGAGTACTTTCGCTCTTCGATAACTTTTCGGTTGCGTTCAGTTACTTAAGTCCAATGGTCGGGATCTACTCTTTGTATACCCTCGGTATCGGTACCGGCGGCCCCCGCTACATTTGGACCATTCCGATTGTGGTCGGATCTATGATGCTGGTCGCAGCGGTTTTCGGTGAACTTGCCAGTGAATACCCGCTCTCCGGAGGGCTCTACCAATACGGCAAGTACAATGTTGGGCCCCGTTACGGATGGTTTATCGGCTGGATTTATGGTTTTGCGCTTCTCGCTACGGTTGCCTCAGTCGACTCCGGCGCCGTCGGCTATGTTACGTCGCTCTCAAACATTTGGTTCAAGACGCACTTCGATCCGGCGAGCAACATTACCATCTTCGTCATTACCGGGGCGATCATCGTTCTCTCGGCAACACTGAACTCGGTGGGTGCCAAAATATTGGGTCACGTGGCGCGTTTGGGGGTTTACGTAGAGACGATTGGAACATTCGGTGTCTTTGCCGCGCTGGCGATTTACGGTTTTCATCAAAACCTTGGCTTTACGTTCTCGACACAGAACGTGGAGACCGTGAAAAGCAACCCGCTGGGCCTGAACTTCGGTGGCAACTGGTGGACGGGGGCGGCGCTCGTCGCTGTCCTTGCCAACGTGTACATCTTCTTCGGCTTCGAGTCGGCGGGAGATATCTCGGAAGAAACGATCGACGCGCAGCGCCAGGTTCCCAAAGCGATGAGAAACGCTTTACTCTATGGCGGTATAGCGTCGTTTGTTTTAGTGCTGGGTCTACTTCTCGCCACGCCGCAAGGGGGTCTCGGCGGAGTCGTTTCCGGGGGAGTCAACTCGATTCTCGCGGCACTGCCGGGCTGGCTACAAGACTTCTTTCTGGTGATGGTCATCATTGCGTTTTTCAGTTGCGGGACCGCCGTGCAGGGAGCCGGTGCGCGCGTCGCTTTCGCGCTCGCTCGTGATGGCGCGCTGCCGCTAAGCGACAGGATAAAGAAACTTTCGCGACGTCATCACACGCCGGCAAATGCAATTGTGCTTGGGACCGTAATTCCATTCCTATTCTTGCTGCTCGCGCTGATAAACCCCAGCACGCCCGTGCACATTCTGTGGTTCGATTACCCAGCGCACGTCACCGCACTGTATGCGTTAGTTTCGTTCGCTACATCGGGCATCTACCTCGCCTTTTTCCTCACGGTTTTCGGTGCGTTCTTGGCTCGGCGTCGCGGCTGGAAACCGAACGGCGTTTTCACGCTGGGGAAGTGGGGGATGCCGGTCACTGTCGGCGCTGCGCTCTACTTGCTGTGTATGCTCTTGAACATCGTCTGGCCGGGCCCGCTTACGAGCGGCCGGGCAAGCTTTAACTACGGCTGGGTGACGCTGCTTGTGATGCTGATCATTGTGGTTGTCGGTGCCATTTATGAATTGAGCGCTCGGCCCGATCGAAGCGTAGCCCGGTCTTCCTTAATTCGATCCTCACCGCCGCTACAAAACGGTCCGCGTCACTAGCGCGCACTCGCTGCGCAATCCGAAGCCGCGGGCGAGCCTTTGAAGCGTGCAGCAATCCACACCGCGGCCGACTTTGCGGCGTCAGCATCGGCTGCTATGTGTCCCAAACCGGGAAAACGGGCGTACGCCACGCGATTGCCGTTTAAGCAGGCGCGTTTAACGTAAGCAGTCGTATCGTTTGGCGGTACGATAGTGTCCGTCAGGCCTTGCGCGACGAAGTACGCCGCACCCTTCACCACTGCCGGCGAGTTTTCAGTGAACCGCCTGTTCCAGGCGGGATTCTTGTGCATTCGTTCATTGAGAAACTTGGTCCCTAAGTGAGCGTTGTGCAGTATCGCGAGCACCGTGTCTGCGGTCGTGCCCAGACACGATCGAGCCGCAAGACGAACGGCCAGCGCGGCACGTTTGTCTATGAGTTGTTCCAACGGAAGATGATAAACGCTCGACCAGGACGACAACAGATACGCCGCGAGTAACCGGTTCTGGTTTTGCCCGATGTGGAACCTCATCGTCTCATGCAGATCGGTGGGCGGCGCACCCGCCGCTATCCCCGCCATCTGCAGCTCCGGCGCATAGCTTCTTGCGAGCTGTCCAGCGAAGAGCGCAGCATGTCCGCCTTGGGAGTAGCCCCACGGAATAAAGCGGGCTGACGCACTAGGTCCTGTGATGCGGCGCGCAGCCCTTACGGAATCCAGCACCGCGCGTCCCTCGCTGATCCCGACCAGATACGGATGCGGACCGGTGCTACCTAGGCCAGGATAGTCCGTTGCCGCGATCACGAATCCGTGGGCAATCATCTCCCGCAGGCCGGTTATATACTTGAATTTCGGATCGCGCGTTGAGGGAGCACAGCTTTTGGCGATGCCCAGCGTTCCATGGGCGTAGCCGATTACGGGCTTGCTCTTACTCTGTGAATTTGGTGCGATAACCACGCCGGTGACCTCGATCTGTTTTCCGTCCAGACCGGTGGAAACGTATCGTATTCTCCATGCGGATGCGCCGCTTGGCGCCGCCATGGGAGCCGCGCTGATAACAGATCCCGGCGGCCCGGCCGCCCGTGCGGGTTCCCCCGCGCGTGGCCCGGCGCATCCGAGCAGCAAAGTACACGCAACACCGCAACGCACCGCAATGGTACTTGTCCGCTTCATTGTCTTACGCATACCTCTTTCAGTTTTGCCAATTTTGCCATAAACCCGCCGGTCCGAACGTCACGTTCGATGATGACCGGCGCACAGCGGGAAATTGTGGGCTACCGGCAGTACGCACGTCACCGAAGAGGAAAGGAGATCCGCATGGCTCTCTCCCGTCGCGTTACCGCAGAATTCTTTGGCACATTTTGGCTTGTATTTGGTGGCTGCGGAAGCGCGGTGCTGGCAGCGGCTTTCCCTCGCCTGGGAATCGGATTCGCAGGGGTGGCCTTAGCATTCGGACTGACGCTGCTCACGATGGCTTACACGATTGGGCCGATTTCAGGTTGTCATATCAACCCAGCCGTCACGTTCGGACTTTGGTTGGCCAAGCGATTTCCGTCGCGCGACGTTTTGCCATACATGATCGCGCAGGTGCTTGGGGCGATTGTCGCGGCAGCGGTCCTGTACGCGATTGCAAGCGGGAAGCCAGGGTTTGCCGTCGGGCAGTTTGCAAGCAACGGGTACGGCGCGCTTTCGCCAGGCGGCTACGGTATGGGCTCGGCGCTGCTGATTGAGATCGTGCTCACATTCGGTTTTCTCATGGTGATTCTCGGCGCAACCGAACGACGCGCACCCGTGGGTTTTGCCGGCTTGGCGATTGGTTTGGCGCTGACACTAATTCACCTCATCAGCATTCCGGTCGACAACACCTCGGTAAATCCCGCACGCAGCACGGGCCCAGCGCTTTTTGCCGGCGGCGCTGAAATTGCCCAGCTGTGGCTGTTCTGGATTGCACCGCTCATCGGAGGTGGTCTCGCCGGACTCGTTTATCCGTTCCTGTTCGGCGAAGAAACCAGTGAAGAACCGGTTATCGGCAAAGCAATCCCCGCAAACAAATAACTATTTAGCAGTCGCAAGCGGCGTTGAAACGTACCAAACATGGCCGTACGGATCGATAAAACCGCCGTTTCGATGACCGTACGGTTGATCCGCCACCGGCCGGTCTATCTGAGAACCTGCCTCGATCGCTCTCGTGAATATTGCATCGACGTCTGGGACGACAGCGTAGAGCGTAATGGGGACCTCGTTATAGCTTTTTGGCTGTTGAAACTGGTCCGCGGCGGAAGTATCAGCTAAGCAGAGCAGGTTGCCGTGCACGTCAAGCTCTGCATGCCCAATTTTTCCATCGGGCATTTCGTAGCGTTCCTTTTCCGTTGCGCCCAAGACTGAAATGTACCAATTGATAGCTTCACGCGCATCCGTAACGCGTAAGTATGGCGCCAGCTTCCAAGTGTGTTGGTTCATAATTCCCCTCGGATTCGGTCGATTTGGTCTATAGCTACATACGGCATGAACAACAAAAGCCATACCCGTGGCCCCGCAGGCCCACGTAGCGACCTATTGCGGTGGGCTAGTGGCCCTTATCGTGGCTTACTTCGGGCTCGGCGTCAGGCTGAGCCCCGTCTTTTTCGTAATTGCAGGTTTAGCAGTGAGAGGAACAGCGTCGCGGCAATCACGTATGGCACGAAGACGGCGATCCACATCAGTGTCGCTGCGAGCCCAAGCGTGAGTTGCCACACTGCATGGAGCGCGGAATGCCAGGCGTCGGCCAGTTGCGTTGCACCGCTGGTTGCCACTACCGGGCTAGCAGCTTCCGCTTCCATTGTAACTTTGATTGTGGAATAGCGGACGCGCGTCCGCATCGTTTTCAGTTCGGCTTCAAGGGTCTCGATACGCTCCCGTACGTACGACAGTTGATTTTCGGCGTCGAGCACCTGCCCGATGGATCCGGCGCGATCCATGATTTTTGAAATATCGCTTTCCGTGCGCCGCAGGTTGCGCAAACGTGCGGCGGAATCGACGATCTGAGAACTAAGGTCCTCTGCGGAAATACTCCGCGCGCGCGCCTTGCCGACTTGGCTCAGCGCTGTCATTGTCGCATCGAATCGGCTCTCGCTCACGCGAATCTCCATTTGCGCAGTGCGGTGAAAACGACTTTCTTCAGGATTCTGATCGTCGAGCGATATCAAATCCCCGCTTTGTCGTTGAATGACCACGGCCGCCGCCTGTACGGCCTTATCGAGATTCGGCACCAACAGGCTGATTTCGCCGACACGCGCGATCTGGGTTGTGCTGGCAATCGCTGCTTTGGGTGTGGCTGAAACGGCCGCCTGGCTCCGAGGCGGAACCTTCATCTCAGGCGTTCCAACTGAAGCACCACTTGCCATTTTAACGCTTTTTGCGACTGCAACGCGTTCGGATTCCAAGTCTGATACGGGCGGCGGGTGAGTCGCTGCAGACTGCTTGAAAAAAGCAATCGACATTACTAGCACTGCACAGACCGCGATTTTCACTTCTGGCCGGTTGATCGACTGCGTGGATAACACCCCCATCCGTCTCGTACACATTCACCCTCGTGTTTGTAACGATTGTGCCCTCGGCGCTTGTGACCGGAGTGTCACAAAACAACAATGCACGAATCGTTCCCGGCGAGGCGCACAGAATTGCGTCGAACGACGTGAAGGGTCTGCGTCGGTGAAGCGCGATACCGTATCCACTACGCCGTCCTGGAGATTGAATCGGTGAGAACGCTCGTCCATTGTCGAGTGGTCCTTGCGCTTGGAGCGACGACATGCGCTCTCGGAGCCGAGCCGATGCCGAGCGCATCGCCGGAACCGGCAGTTGAAGGCGCGTTTTCCGCACGGGTTCCCGATGCGGTCACTCAGCACTCCGTGGCCGTCGACGGAAGGAAGATACCGTACAC
>JALZBG010000024.1 GCA_030947645.1 Vulcanimicrobiota bacterium
GATTCCGGCAACGGCTTTGCGGAACAGGATTTCATCGACGCCAAAGCGCGCATAACGAGTCTGCATGCGACGGCGCGCGGCGACGGTGGTTATACCGTCGAAACGGAAGTTTCGGGAAGCAAGGGTTTGTATTTCGTGACCTTCCAAGTAAACAAAACATCGGACGGATACGTCATCGGCGATCACAGTTACATCAAACCCTGACCGGCAAGCTCCTAGCGGTCCCTATCTTTCCGCGCCTATGCCGGTGTTCGCGCGGACGCGAAGCTCGGGATATTGTGCTTCCGCTTCGGGGTCTCGCGTAAGCAGCGTTGCGAGTATTGCTGCCAGCAATCCGAGAGGCACTGAAACGAGTCCGGGATTTTCCAGCGGAAAGAGAGCCGGGCGTTGGATGAAGTGCTTCACAGCTACTTCCGGAGCATCGACCCCCATAACGGCCGGCCCAACGGCAATCAGCAACAACGATGAAATCAGTCCAACGAGCATTCCATAGAGAGTGCCCGCGCGGTTGAAGCGCTTCCAGGTCAGCGTCAAAAGGATCGCCGGCACGTTGGCACTTGCGGCAACTGCAAACGCTAGGCCAACCAGGAACGCCACGTTAAGCGATTTAAGAGCAATTGCTAAGAGGATGGAAATGGCGCCGATGCAGACGGCGGTGATGCGCGCGACGCGGACATGTTCGCGTTCTGTCAGGCGTCCTTGCTTGACGATATTGAACCATATGTCATGCGCGAAAGCTGAAGATGCAGCTATGGTCAACCCCGCGACGACCGCAAGAATGGTTGCAAATGCGACCGCCGAGATAAGGGCAAGAAATAAATTGCCGCCCAATGCCTGCGAGAGATACAGCGCAGCCAGATTGTTGTTCTTGACCGGCACCAGGTAACCGTTCGAGCGCAGCTCCGCGTTTAGTTCCTTGGCTTGCTTGTGGTGCTTCGCAATGTACTTGATCGCTGCAGCATCTCGCACGTGCACACCAATGCGGTCTTTGCCAACGAGTGTCGCCGCCCCAAAACCCAAAAACGTCGTCATGATATAAAAGCCGCCGATGAAAATCATAGCCCACATGACGGATCGGCGCGCCGCCCGCGCCGATGGTACCGTATAAAACCGCATCAAAATGTGCGGCAGTCCTGCGGTACCGAAAATCAGCGCAACCCCGAGCGAGATCAGATTAAGCGCTCCCCAGCGACCGTTGTATAACAAACCTGGCTGCGTGAAGTTCTTGGTAGCGGTGACGTGCCCCGCGCCGTCTTTGACTGTCCCATGGATATTCGCGATTGCATTGAAAAACTCGGTGATTGAAAAATGGAAATGTAGCATGACCAGAAGCGAAAGAACGACTGTCGCACCAATGAGTAGCGCAGCCTTGATAATCTGCACCCACGTCGTGGCCAGCATCCCGCCCACCGTCACGTATACGAGCATCAGCACGCCGACGATGACTATTACCGCATCAAAGTTCCACGGCACGAGCGCGCTGACCAGCGAGCCGGCGCCGATCATCTGCGCGATCATATAAAATACGCTAATAATCAGCGTAGAAAGGGCTGCGACGCCTCGCACGGCGTTGCCGTGCATACGGAAGGAGAGTACGTCGGCCATAGTATACTTGCCGGTGTTGCGTAAAGGTTCGGCAACGAGCAGTAGGACGGTGAGGTATGCAACGAGCCAGCCAACCGAGTACATGAAACCGTCGAATCCATAAAAAGCAATAAGGCCGGCGATGCCAAGGAACGACGCAGCAGACATATAGTCGCCGGCCACGGCAAGGCCATTTTGGAATCCGGTGATCTGCCGGTCTGCGCTGTAAAACGAGTGCGTCGTTGTGGTACGACCCGATGCCCAGTACGTAATAACCAGCGTAACCGCCACAAAGATCAAAAACATTGCGAGCGTGGGGTTCATGATGTTTTCGACTGGACTTTACTGATAATCTGCGACTCAAGTTGATCGTAGTAGCGCGCGCGCCGCACGTAGAGCAACATCACAAGCCAAGCCATCACAAACTGTGAGAGGGCAAAAATATAGGCCAGGTTCATATTGCCGTACACGTTGCGGCTCATCAGTATTGGATAGTAGCCCACCAGGATCGGAAGCGAAAAATAATACAGAACGAAGAATACGGTAGCCGGGATAATGAAGCGGCGTTTTGCCGCAACAAGATATTTAAACTGCGGGTCATCGTCAAGAGCTTGCCAATCATCGCTCGTAAACTGATGATTCGGGCGCGCAACATTCGTGGAGTCGTCCACCAGTCAATCTCCAAACGGCAAAGTGGAGGAGAGGTTTTTCGTTAGAGCGGTCCCACCTTTCGGATTCCCACAAGCAGTCTGAGCTCGTCACCCAGAAGATGCTCCACGATCAGTGCGGCTAAAAATATCCCAATAGAAAAAACTCCAAAGCGGTTAACGTCGTCTCGAATAGCCGCCAGCACGAAATAGATCGCCAGAACGAAAAGACATCCGCCGGCGATGAAACGCAGTAGCCCCCCGGTGAAGGTTCGGCGGTTTGACAGACCTGCCCGAACGTCGGCCGCCGCGCGTAAAGGCGACCGTGTACCGACTTCCCATATGCTCAGCGCGAATGTGGCGCACGCCATTGCGAAAACAAGCCGGCTGAAGGTCTCCAGGGACCAATACAGACTGGTCAGTTTCCCGGTTGGACCTCATGCGTTGCAAGCTCGCGCACTGCGGCGCTTTTGAGCACTTTCAAACCTAATGTCGCGCACTTCATCCGCGTCGGGCTAATTCCGATCCCCACGTTTTCTAAGACGCGCTCGTTCGACATCCTGGCGATGTCTTCCAAACGTTCCCCTCGAATCGACTCCGTGAGCATCGATGCGGAGGCCTGACTGATCGCGCACCCTTTTCCCGAGAAACGGACATCTGCGACCTTTCCCCCCACCACTTTGAGCTCCATGCGGATTTCATCGCCGCAAAGCGGGTTCACATCTTCCGCGACTGCGTCCGGATCGTCCAAATGGCCGAAGTTTCTGGGGGTGCGGTAGTGGTCGAGAATGTATTCTTTGTAAAGCTCGTCCATTCGTCAGCGGATCCGGAATACGGCCGCTGCTCTTTCGAGTGCGTGTATTAGGACGTCCACATCATCTTCGTTATTGTAAATGTAGAACGATGCGCGCGCAGTTGCCGACCAGCCCATTTTTTCCATGAGCGGCATCGCGCAGTGATGACCGGCGCGGATGCAGACGCCTTCCGTGTCAAGAATCGACGCCAGATCGTGCGGGTGAATGTCGGCAAAGTTGAACGCCAGCACTCCTGAAACGCGTTCGGCGTCACCCGGCCCGTAAACGATCAGTCCGCGTCCCGCGAGAGTCGCAACCCTCTCGAAGACATATTGCATAAGCGATTTTTCATGGTCGCGCACCCAACTCATCCCGAGCGAATCCAAATAGTCGATGGCGACACCGTATCCGATCGCATCGGCCACGTTGCTCGTCCCTGCTTCGAACTTCCAGGGGATCTCATTGAAGGTCGTCGATTCGTACGAAACTTTACGAATCATGTCGCCTCCCGTGAGGAACGGCGGCATCTCTTCCAATAACGCGCGCTTACCGTACAAAAATCCGATGCCGGTCGGCCCGCACATTTTGTGACCGCTTGCCGCAAAGAAATCGACGTCGAGCCCTCGCACGTCAACCGGCATGTGGGGCGCCGACTGCGCGCCGTCGACGCACACAACCGCTCCGGCGGCATGGGCTCGCGGTACGATCAGCTCGAGCGGCGCGACGGTGCCCAGCGCGTTACTGACTTGCGAGAGAGCGACGAGCTTAACGCCGTCGAGTTTCTCGTCAAGATGGTCAAGCCGATGGATTCCTTGTCCATCAACCTCGATAAAGCGCAGAACGGCACCGGTTTTTGCCGCTAGGAGTTGCCAGGGTACCAAATTTGAATGGTGTTCGAGCTGAGTAGTGAGAATCGCGTCGCCCTTTTTGAGGTTGTGCATCCCCCAACAGTAGCTCACGATATTCAGCGCTTCAGTGGTGTTGCGAGTCCAAATAATTTCCGCAGGCTCTGCGGCGTTGAAGAATCGCGCGACCTTCGCCCTTGCGCCTTCGAAGGCTTCGGTGGCTCGCTCGGCGATGCCGTAGACGCCGCGGTGGATGTTCGCGTTGTAATGCTGATAGTAATCAACCAGCGCATCGATCACTATTTGCGGTTTTTGCGACGTCGCCGCGGAGTCAAGATAGACCAACCGCTTTCCATGTGATCGCTCCGCCAGTATCGGAAAGTCACGAATGATGGAGGCGGTTTTCCCATCAGTGGAATGCGCGATCATGCCTGAATCTTTGGCTCCAGCGCAAATCGAATTTGCTCGCGCAAGGATTCCCCTGGAAAACGAACGATGGCAGGTTCGAAGAAGCCCAGCGTGACGAGCTTTTCCGCAGCCGTGCGTTCGATGCCGCGACTCATCATGTAGAATAAGACGCTTTCATCAATTGCGCCGACGGTGGCACCGTGAAAGGCCTTTACGTCGTTCGCGGCGATCTCGAGCGCCGGCACCGAGTCGATGTGCGCCGTTTTGGACAAGAGAAGCGCATCGTCTTTGAGCGCTGCTTCTGTTCCATGAGCACTAGGTGCTATGCGGATGTTTCCCAAATAGCGGCCCTGCCCGTAGCCGGTCGCCGCAGACTTCACCAGGGTATGAGATTGTGCTCGTCCGGTCGAGTGCTCCACGGTCGTTGCGAGATCGACATGCTGTCTATGCGAGGGGAAGAACAGTGCGCTGATCTCAGCTTGAACGCCGGTGCGCTCTATCCGCACGACGACGTCGGTAACCGACAACGCCGCACCCAGTTCTGCCAGGCACAACCCAACCACCGCATCTTGTCCCGGCAGCGCATAACGCGTGAACAATACTCGCGAACGGTCCGCCAGCGTTTGGAGCGACGCGTAGCTCACTTGAGCATTCGGTGCCGTAACGACTTCAGCCACGCCACAGATCAGGAGTGAGTCCCCCGAGAGACGCTCGACGACCGTGCAGCGCGCCGCCTCGCCGGCGATGACGAGCGTATAGGGGAACGCACTCGTCGGCCCGGTCGAATACTCGATCACGATCGGTTCCGAAACGCTGACGCCGTCGGGAACGTAAACGAAGGCACCATTGGTCAAAAATGCCTTGTTCAGCGCGGCGAATTTAGCGCTTCCAATAACTACGCCGCTGCCGAAGTGCCTTTGGAAAAGCTCGCCATGCTGTCGTTTGGCCGTCACGAGATCGCAAACGATGAGGCCGCGTGTTTTGGGCGCGGTGATTACCGGCCGAGAGCACTCCGGGTCGGCAGACGGTTCGAGCGCCGTCAACTCGAGAGCCTCCAAATCGATCTTCCAGTATCTCCCCGGCCGCTCGTGACCGGACCGAAGAGTCAGGTAGCTCTCAAACGCCTCTTCGCGCTGCGCCGCGGACACGATTGAAGAACCATCCAAGCATTCAAGAAACCGCCGCAAGGCAGGACGGGCGTCGGCGGATGTATTCACCGGCGCTAGCAGCGTGCTAGGCAAGGCTAACGTTTGCCTCTCGCAGGGCGTCGTAGCCGACGTCTTCAATCTCCTGCGCCAGTTCCGGCCCGCCTGATTTGACGAGCCGACCGTCCAGCATGATATGGACCGCATCGGGCGTGATGTACTGCAAAATCCGTGGATAGTGCGTGATGATCAAAAAACCGGTGTCTTTGCTTGACTCGTCTTCACGCATGGCGTTCACCGACCGCCCGACCGAACGCAGGGCGTCCACGTCGAGTCCTGAGTCCGTCTCATCAAGGACGGCGTATTTTGGTGAAATGATCGCCAGCTGGAGCATTTCGAGGCGCTTCTTTTCGCCTCCCGAAAAACCGTCATTGACATACCGGCTCAAAAACGCCGTGTCCATGTCGAGCAGATCCATTTTTTCAAAAATAAGCGCCCTGAATTTTGCCGGCGTGAAATCGCCCGGCTTGACGGCCATTCTGGCCGAGCGCAAGAAGTTTGCAACGGAGACACCTGGAATCGCCGCGGGATATTGGAAGGACAGAAATAAACCGGCTTTGGCACGCTTGTCGGCCGAAAGGGCGAGAAGGTCCTCCCCGTCCAGACTGACCGCGCCGCTGGTCACGGCATAATTCGGATGCCCTGTAAGCGCGAAGGCCAGCGTTGACTTGCCGCTCCCATTTGGGCCCATCAAGGCATGAACCTTACGGGGTTCAACGAGCAAGTCAATGCCTCTGAGGATCTCTGTTTGCGCCACGGTGACGCGGAGGTTTTCGATGTGAAGGCCCAACTCGGACACGCTTCTCTCCTGTTCTGCTGGTTTATCGTACGGGCTGGTCCCTAGAAAGTCAAGGAACATCTGGACTATCTGGTCGATTCGTGATAGAGTCGCCCTAGATGCAGGCCGAGCGATTTTTTCAAACTACCAGGGGCAAGATCGTCACCGAATTGCGCAAGCGCGCAGGGGCCTCCGCGGTGGAGCTGGCCGCGCTTTTTGGCCTGTCTCCAAATGCCATTCGTCAGCAACTCATCGTGTTGGAGCGGGATGGCCTGATTACAGAGAGGTCCGTACGGCGGGGGCGCACCAAGCCCACCTATGAATTTTCGTTAACGCCTGAAGGGCAGAAGCTCTTTCCCCAGCGCTACGACAAGATGTTGGGAGCCGTACTGCGGGAACTGCGCGAGCAGAATGGACCGCAGGGAGTACGGCAAATCCTTGACGGCATTGCGAGGCGAACGCTGGCAAAAAATGACGCGCGTTTGGCCGATAAGTCACCAAGTGGCAAAGTCGTAGAGCTTGCGGCCATTTTGCGGGAAAATGGCGTTGAAGCCGACGTCGATCTTGTCGACGGTTCGTACGTACTGCACGAGCACAACTGCCCGTACGCCAATGTGGTCAAGGAACACCCGGAAGTCTGTTCGATGATCCACCACGTGCTGATGGAGATTGCGCCCGGTGGACACGAACAAACCGAATCAATTGCAACCGGAGGCAACGAATGCCGGTTTGTGGTTCGAGCGGCCGCGGACGATACAAGCTTAGTAATGAAGGGAACGTAGACGTGGATTTTGCGAAATTCCAAAATTTGGTCGAGCAGCGCAGCGGATTCCGAACGATGGAAAACCCGACTGCGAGCGGCGAGTACTTTAGCGACTCGTGCGGCGATCTCTACACGTTCTTTTTGAAAGTCGGACCGGGCGCTGTCATCGAAGACATTTCGTATTTCACGACAGGTTGTGGTTTCGGAACGGCTACCTGCAGTTTAGTTGTCGACTTGGCGCAAGGCAAAACGATCCAAGAGGCCGGGCGGATCACGGAACAGCAGGTGATGGACATGCTCGGCGGCTACCCGGAAAAGAAAAAAGACTATCCGCAGAGAGCGCTAGAGGCGCTGAAAGTCTCGATCGACGACTATCATCAAAAAGTCGCCGCGGGAACGGTTAAAGATTTTGCCGCGATGCCCCGGGTGGAGCGCGCCGTTGAAACGGTTGTCGCAGCGTCGCCCGCACCGCAACCTGCGGTCAGCGACGAAAAAGTTCTTATTAAACTTCACTAAAAACCTGCCCGTTAGCCACTCTTTTAGTTTCGCGCTAGGATCTCCGACTGCGCTCAGCAAGCGCCGGCCGAGTTTTCATATCCCTGTAGAAATTGTACTGCCGCAAACGGCCTCGACAAGCTTAGGTGATACAGGCTTGACTCTGCAAAGCAATCGCGGCGTCATCCTGAGCCTGTCGAAGTATGGGGTGTAAAAGAGTCGTTCGGCAATACAGCAACGCGCGTGCGCCGTTTGTCTAGCTATCGCTGACCGATCTCGTTGCCCAAAGCGGCGCGTTCGAGGATTTCATACCGTGTGGTTTGCGCGGCTTGCAGTGATTGGAACAGCGCGATTTCGCGTACGGCAATCTCGATGGGCCTCACATCCCAGATGCTTGGAAGCGGTGTATCGAAGGTTTTGAGGCGGCAAAGCGTCACGTGCGCCACCGAGTCGGTCTCGAACTCAAATCCTCGTTCGCGGAACCTTACGCGGAGGGCCGTGCTGAGCGCGCGATAGTCCGGGTGGGGTTTGCGCGTGCCAACCCACACCACGCGCGGGCGCCGTTCGTTGGGAAATGCGCTGACCTTGTCGAGTCGCAAGGCAAAAGGTCCGTTCGCAGCTGCGATTTTGCGTACCGTTTGTGCGATCGGCGCAAGGCGCGCAGCGTCCACCCAGCCGAGGAAGGCGAGAGTCACATGCAGTTTTTCTGGTGCTTCAAAGCGGGCCGTTACTCCTCTGAGCGCCAGTCGTGCACACAGTTCGGCGATACGCGACCGAACTTCGTGATGGAGTTCGATCCCGACAAAAAGCTTTGCTTTCTTTAGCTCTATTTTGCGACGGCTTCGATCGCCAAGTCCACGCTAATGTCGTTACCCGCTACTAAGGCACCGCCCGGCGTACTGCGGCCGTAGTTGATTCCAAAATCTCGCCGATCAAATTGTGTCGTTGCGGTGTAACCGATGCGCTGCCGGCCGCGCCCGTCGCTGCCTCGTCCTTCGAAGTGAGCGTTCAGGTCGACGCGCTTCGTCACGCCATGCAACGTCAACTCACCCACGATGCTGAAGTCTCGGCCCTCACCGCGGACGATCTTGGTACTTTTGAAGGCCATCTCCGGAAACCGCTTGACGTCCAAAAAGTTTTCCGAACGCAGATCTTCGTCGCGATCTCCGTTCTTGGTATCCACGCCTGTCGCATCGAGCACGGCGCTCACGACCGCCGGTAGTATACCGTTTTCCTGGGTTACGACGACTGCGCTTTTGATCGGGATGGTTCCCTTGACGTGAAAGAAACCTAAATGCTTGACGCTGAATTCCGCGCTCGAGTGTACAGAATCGACCGTCCACTCGCGTTGCGACGCTGGGAATGCGGCGTTCGTGGCAAACAGAAAGGCGATGCAAACAGCAAAGCAGCGTTTCATGGGAATCCAATCTGTAAGTAGGGGTTGGACTGCCGTTCCGTTCCGATCGTCGTCGCCGGACCGTGCCCCGGGATAACCGTCGTAGCATCGGCGTAATCCAACAGTTTGCGATGAATGCTCGCAACGATATCTTCCATTGAGGTTCCGCCTAGGTCCCAACGTCCAATGGAGCCACGGAAGAGGGTATCACCGGTGAGCAGCACCGTCGCATCGGCCGCCGTCTGCGCGAAGCTGACGCTTCCTGGGGTGTGACCGGGCGTATGCAATACTTCCAGCGACACGCTACCCAGCGATAGCACATCGCCGTCGTGAAGATCGGCGTCAATGCGGACCACCGGCGGAGCATTTAAAAGACCGATCCACCGCGCCTGTTGGGACAACGTGCTATAGAGCGGCAAATCCGCAGGATGCAGCATGCCGGATCCACCGGTCCGCTCGCGCAGGTCGCCGAGGTTCCCGATGTGGTCGATGTGCGCATGAGTGTGAATGAGATACTTGGCGCGCAGTTTCAGTCGCCGCAGACGTGTAACGACATCTGCGACACCGTCGCCGCCATCCACGACGACTGCCTCGCCGCTCCATTCATCGCCGATGATCACACAGTTGCACGCGAGAGCGCCAACGGGGAAGTGCTCGAAGATCACACTGCTTGCAATCCGAATCGCGTGAACGTACCGTTGAAGTACCCCAGCGGCTCGCCGTCGCGGGACGAGCAAGAGATCACTTTGCCGATGAAAATGCTGTGTGAGCCGGCGTGATATTCTTCGAGTACCTCACAATCGACGTGCGCGAGCGTCCCTTCCAAGACTGCCGCTCCGGTTTGATCGATGTAATAGGCTACGTCGGCAAATTGCTTTTCTCGAACCTTTCCGGAAAAGCGTTCAGCCAAAGAACGCTGCCCGGCACTCAGTACATTAACACAGAAGATTCGCGAAGTGGCAATGAACAAGTAACTGCGCGCTTCGCGATTGATGCATATAAGAACGCTCGGCGGTTCCAGCGAGACGCTCGAAAATGAGCTCACGGTCACGCCCCGTGGCATTCCGTCCCTCACGCTGGTAACCACCGTGACACCTGTGGCAAAGCGTCGCATGGCAGTCTTGAAATTCGCCACGCCGGGCGCGCTGTTCACCTGATTCGCGCGCCGATACCCGTTCCGTCGCCAAGCGGAATAATCGTCGCGTCGAGGGCCGGATGATGAAGGAATACGTCGTTAAATTTCCTTATGGCTTTTGTGGCGTCATCGTCGCCCTTCTGGGGAGGCGCGGCGGCTCTTCCGCTCCACAGCAAATTGTCGATGAGGACAAGGCCCGAAAGCTTCAACAGCGGCACCGCCGCCCCAAGATATGCTTCGTACTCTTCTTTCAGCGCGTCGATAAAGACGATATCCAAGTTGCGCTGAGGAAAGGTCGGCAGTACTTCCAGCGCTGGCTGATTGATAATTTCGACGGCATCCATCTTCTGCGCGCGCCTCAGGTAGCCGCAGGCGGTTTCCGTGCGTTCCCGATCGGGATCGATGGTCCAAATTTTGCCGGCCGGTGGTAGCGCGAGGGCCATCCAAAGCGTTGAGTATCCGTACGCGGTTCCGATCTCCAGGATGCGATTGGCTTGCATGCAGTGCACGAGGGTTGATAGCATCCGTCCGGTCGAGCGGGACACAATGGGAACCTCATCGCGCTTTCCATGCTGCTCGAGCTCGAGAAGCAGCGCCGGAGGTTCGCGATGCTCGCGTTCCAGGTAGCCTTCGACCTGATTCATGTTTTGCAGAGGTGTTGACTTATAGTCCTACGATAGCCCGGTGACTGAAACCAAACGCCATGAAGAACAACATGGGAATGGAAAGCATCGTGTTGACGCGGGAAGCGAGGAACGCGACGCGACGTGATTTGACCTTTTCTTCGTCCGTAGCCGGTACCATTCCGAGAATTTTCTTTTGATTCGGCCAGATTAAACCCCAGACGTTGAACAGCATGATCGTGCCCAGCCATGCCCCGATGCCGATTGGCGCATAGGAGCCGCGTAAGAGAAGCGAGTCGACGATTCCATTATGCCCGTTCCCAGAAAGTGTCTGCAAGAGGCCCACGCCCAAGAGCCACGTGACGATCGCGGCCCAACGAAAGTATAACAGCGCGCGGGGAACCACATACTTGCCGATCACCGCCGCTTCACCGGCCGCGGTGGCTTCTTTAACGGCTTGCACGTTAACGAAGTTAAAGTAGTAGAGTAAACCAATCCACATCACGCCGGCCAAATAGTGGAACCAGCGCAGCAGAGCATCGCCGAGGTGCATGTTAGCCTCCCACCATTGCGTTTCCAACCAGCGTCTTGGCAAAATAGTACAGAATGAGCGTTAGCACGAGCCCTGAGATAATTGTTCCCGACAGCGAGTCCAAGGGGTTCTTCAAGAAGATATCCTCCAAGTGCTTTGTAATCAGGGCGCTATTTGATAAGGGTCACGCCGTGCCCTGGGGCGAATCACCGCGGTCCAATGCCGAATCGGCAGCTCCGTCTGTTCCCGCTCAACACCGTGCTGTTTCCGGGTGTGGTACTTCATCTGCACGTGTTCGAACCGCGCTATAAGCAGCTCATCGACGAATGCCTGGCGGAGCAGGTGCCGTTTGGGGTGGTGTTGATTTCAGAGGGCGGCGAAGCCGGCGATCCCAGTGTGATGCCCTATGACGTTGGAACGGTGGCCCATATCCGCGAGGTGACGCGGTTGCCCTTCGAGCGGTATTACGTTAGTACGATAGGATGCGAGCGTTTTCGCATCGAGGAGATTGTTTTTCGGCAACCATACCTCACCGGGCGCGTCGTCTATTTGTCCGATGAGCGGCTCCCCGACAAACGCTGCACCAACTTGGCAAATGAGGTGCGAACGATCTTACGTGAATATTTGTGGTTGCTCCTAGATGTTTGCGCAAGCGATGCGAAGGTTGATCTCCCGTCTGACGCGCGCAGTACTTCCTACATCACCGCAGACTCGCTGCGGATTTCAAACCCCCTCAAACAACGCTTGCTCGAGCTTCCAAGTACGAAGCAGCGCTTGACGATCGAAATCCGTTTATTGCGACGTTTGGTGCCCCAACTGCGCAAATTGCTGGAGCGCCGGCAATCGGCAATCGATGGAGCACCAGAAACCACTGCGGATGCCGTGTTTCGCGTCCGGCAAGATAAATTATTCGGTAAGCACTTCAGCGTCAACTAGCTGCCAGCGACGTTGCCGCCTTGATGACGTTGCGCAGAAGAGCGATGTTGGTCACCGGCCCCACTCCCCCCGGGACAGGCGTTATCGCTCCCGCTATCTGGCGAACCGAGGCAAAATCAACGTCGCCGCGCAACGTCCCGTCGACTAAGGTGGTTCCCACGTCGATAACGGTTGCGCCGGGTTTGACCATCGTGCCGTCAACAAGTCCGGGAACTCCGGTTGCGACGACAACCACGTCGGCGGTCTTCACGTCGGTGCTCAAATGACGCGATTCCTTGTGGAACACCGTAACGGTTGCATCCGCCGCGAGCAGTAAGAGCGCGACAGGAAGGCCAACGACATTCGAACGCCCGATTGCGGCTGCACGTTTCCCCTTTATTGGCCACGCAGGACTGCGCTCGAGGAGGAGCATTACGGCCGCCGCGGTCGCCGGAACGAAATCGGTTCCACTGCCGAAGGCCAAGCGTCCTTGATTGATCGGGTTGGCCCCATCAACGTCTTTCTGGGGCGGAATGGCGTCGGCAAGAGAGCGGATGCAAAGATGGGACGGCAGCGGTTGTTGGAGCAGGACGCCGTGGACGCTGGCATCGTATGCCAATGCTTGCATGCTCGTGCGCACGTCGTTTTCCGTGGCACGCGCACGAAGCTGCACCACTTCCACCTTGATGTCCGTGCGCTGCCCCACTCTAAGCAAATTGCGCACGTAGGCGGCGCTGGCTTCATCTTCACCAACAAGCGTGACGATCAAACGTGGATGAATCGCCCGCTCTCGTAGCGCAATACTTTCCGCATGGACGCTGGCGCGCAAGTCCGCTGCAATAGCGCGCCCGTCGAGAATTTGAGCCGGCACGCACGCGCTTTCGTGCGTGGGAGGAATCAACCCTGGAACGCGTGCGACGTGAAATACGTCTTGGAGCGAACTTTGGAGCAACCGAATTGGAAAGCGCTTTCAAGGCGTTTATCAGCTTGTATCACGTTCGGCCGAGTCGCGTGTCGTGCAGTCCGGATATTCTTGTGCGTTATTGCGCCCTTTTTGAACGATCCGCGAACTGCGCGCACTCAAGCCAGATCGTGTATCAGGGGATTCCCATGAGTGCAGCAATAGTACCGCCTGGTGTCATTGCCTTTGAGGGAGAGGTTGACGAGGAGCGGATGGGCGATTGGTGAGGCGAGCAACGCAGTCCTGGATGTTTGTTACTATAGGTTTCGTAATCGTGGCTGCTGTGGCGCTGTATTACAAGAACGCTCAGAGCTCCGCATCTTCGGTCGGCAGTGGCCCTGTCGCGCTGGCCGGAACCTTTGCGCCGAGTTTTCCCGTTTCGCGGCTTGACGGCGGATGGGAGGAGCTACGGCACTATCGCGGCAAGGTGGTGCTCATCAACCTGTGGGCTTCCTGGTGCCCGCCGTGCCGTGCAGAGATGCCCGACTTGCAGCGCCTTGCAACGCGGTATCGCACTAAGGGAGTCATCGTTTTAGGCGTCGATCAAGGGGAGTCGGCGCGCAACGCGGGTGCGTTTGCGCACTCTTTAGGGATTACGTTTCCTATCTTGCTGGACGAAGAGCAACGCTACGGAAGAGAGTTTTCAGCACTCGGGTTACCGACTACCATTATTGTGAAGCCAAACGGCGTCATAGCACTGGGCATCGATGGCGCTCTCACCTACGGTCAAATGCAGGAAGCGATAGTGCCGCTGCTTGGGCGGTAAACCTCTCGTACCGCCGGCGCTACTGGTGAGCGCAAGTGTTTGCATCTCGGCGACGTTGTTTCAAGAAGTTTTGCCCGGAAAGCCCTTCTACCACAGCGGCTGGTACGCGCTAGTGTTGGGTTTCGCCATGGCCACCGCGATGGTTCGCGCGCGCTGGGCCGGCGCGCTTCCTCTTGCGGGGGGCGCTCTTTTGATTGGAGCCGCAGGCCTCGCGTCCGGGCTGCTTGGCCCCGACACCCAAGAGTACGTTGGTGCGCCTGGATCCATCATACCGGTTCGCGAACTTGGCATGCTGCAATTCCCTCTTGCCGACTCTCGGTCGCCGGGGCAAGTCGTCTTGAGGCGTTCCGGAAACCCGGATACTATCGTTCCTTCCGGATCCCAAGCATTCGCCGGTTCTTTCATCCTTCGCGATCGACTTCGTGCCATTGTTCATGTAGAGGTTGCGGATGAGCGCGGCAACCACCTGACGGTAACGCAGCCCGCCAATCCGGCTTTTCTGTCGCCCTTTCTCCTCTTCGCGCAGAAGGCGAGCGTCGCGGGAAAGAACCTCCCGGTTGATTCGTTTGTCGTACCGGCGAAGCGCATCTTGGTTAAAGCAGTGTTATTCGACGTGGATCAACTGGACGCGCTGCCAGGACGGCTGAGTATGAATCGCAAGCCGGCGGTGCTCTATGCGGTTCAAACCGAGAGCGGCACCTTGCTGCGCGATGGAGTGAAGATCGTTGCCAGCGGCTTTACCGGTACCATCGCAGGCTTGCGAATCCAGACCCTGGTGCAAGAATATCCCGCCGTCGAGGTTGCGTCGGCACCGCCTCCCGCTCTTTTGATTGCCGGACTGATGGTTTTTGCCGGAGGTCTGGTTAGAAATCGGTTCCGCTGGTAAAGTGGAAATTGTCCACCTTTACGGTTGGGACCACGAGCGAATAGGAGTAGCCGCCGGTGCGACGCAACTCGCTGGCAAATTCACAGTTGCGCAATGTTTCCAACAGACTTTGATTGAACCGCATGTTGCGGATTCCGCCACCGAGAACGCCGTTTTCGATCATGAACGTCCCGTCGCGGGTCATTCCCGTAACGGTTGTCTGACGCCGATCCACCGTGCGGATGTACCAGAAACGACTAATCAATAAGCCACGCTTTGTTTGAGCAATCAATTCTTCGCGCGAGCGGCTTCCCGGCAGTACGACCAGATGGCTAGCTTGCGGACCTTGCGCATTGGGCGCAGGCAGCGCATGGCCGGTATTCGCGCGCGAGAGTTTTGTCGCCCAATAACTGTCGGTTACGATGGCCTTCGCCACTCCTGCGTCGAGTAGAGAAACCTTTTCCGTGGGAGTTCCTTCAAAGTCAAAGGGCATTCCGGGTGCCAGAGAATGCGAAAAATCATCGACGATCGTGACGTTGTCCCCGGCGTACCGTTTGCCCAGACCGTTGCTCAAGAACGACGAGCCGTCGTCGTAGGACTGTGCCGAAAAGTGATCGATGAGGTAGCTGAGTAATTCCCCGAACGCAGCCGGTTCGATGATGACGGTCCATTTGCCGGGCGAAGCCGAGATCGGCCGGCGCGAACCTTGAGCTTTATCTGCCGCGACTGCGGCAGCGTGCGCCGCATCCAATTGGCTCACGTCGTTACCGTAGAACTCCGAATAACCCGTTGAATCGCGCGCATTCATCTTGATATTGACCGCGCAATCTGTACCGTCAAACGACGCACGTGCCCCCGTCGAATTAGCGACGCTCACGCCTCCCGATGAAGTCGTCGCGTAGCCGGCTGCCCATAGCCCTTGCGCTTCTGCGGTGCGAAAAATCGCTTCGCTGATTTGCGCGCGCAGTTGCGGTGTGGCGCGTGCCGTTTGCTCAACGTAGGCACCTTCCGGTGGATTATATGATGCGCGCGGCGGCAACCGGGGTGTCAGTTTATCGCTTGGAGCCAAGCGCGCCAGTCCACACGCGCGGTCTACGGCTGATTGCAGGGAATGCTCATCGAGCCGATTTGTCTGCACAACCGCGGTCCGGTTATCGATTATTGCACGGATGGAAACGGCGGAGTTGGAGTGCGCGACGTTCTGATGAATTGCGTTTTGCGTAAAACGCGTGAGAGCGAAGTCTTGGTCGTATACGACAACTTCAGTTTGGTCGGCTGGAGATTGCGTTAGTAACCGCGCCGCAATTTCTTCCCGCGCAGCGCTATTCATAGCCGACTCCAACTCGCACCTTGCGAAATCGCGAGGGAGATGCGCACTGCGCGGTCCGTCCCGTTTGCATCGGCTCACCTTTGCCGCAATTGGGGGTGCCCCACGCGACCCATGAATTTTTGTCGGCGACCGCATCGCACGCGTTCCAAAATTGCGGCGTTACGCCCGCGTAGGTCGGATTCTTGAGCATCCGGCCCCGTTTGCCGTTTTTGATCTCCCAGCCAATTTCACAGCCGAATTGGAAATTGAGGCGATGATCGTCGATGGACCACGAGCGGTTCGATTCCATGTATACGCCGTTCTTGATGTCATCGAAGAGATTTTCGAATGGCGTATCGCCCGGAAGAAGATTCAAGTTGCACATGCGGATCATCGGTACGAATTCCCAGCTTTGAGCACGCACGCATGCATTGGTCGTCCTCCCGATCGCCCGCGCCGTGTCGTTGGACATTTCATAGCCGACCAGCACACCGTTGCGAATGATATCGGAGGTTACGCTTTTGCTGCCCTCATCATCGTATCCGACCGTCGCCAAGCCGTCTGCAATGGTGTTGTCAATAACAATGGTGACGTGAGGCGACCCATACTGCAGGCGGCCAAGTAAGTCAAGATTGAGAAAACTCACGCCCGAAAAGTTCGCTTCCCAGCCCATAACTCGGTCCAGTTCGGCCGGGTGCCCACAC
>JALZBG010000094.1 GCA_030947645.1 Vulcanimicrobiota bacterium
AGTTGAAAACGTTGTCTGACCCGGCTGCCCCCGGGGCGTGGCTGGGGTTGGGGCGCCCCCCGGTAGCGATCAGCAGCGCATCGTATGGGTGAGAAACCCCGCTCGCGACGACGCAACGCTCTTCTATGCATACCTTGTCGACCGGCGCTTCGAGTAAAAGGCTGATGTTGTGCTTTTCGTGCCAAGCCATATCCCGAATGATAACCTTCTGTTCAGTCACTTGCTTTCGCAAAAGCGGCGGCAAGGCAATACGATTGTAAAGCGTGTACGGTTCGTCGGTGAACATTACGATCGAACAGGCTGGGTCGGTTTTGCGCAACTGCTCGGCGGCTGTGGTGCCGGCGAAACCGTTTCCTACAATAACATAACGGCGCACAGGCCGCCTTTCGCCGGATCAAGAACCGCTTCCTGAAAAGGAGAAAGGCCGCTGGAAGTTCGTCTGGTTCAACTTATGGCATCGTTCATTAGGGTGTGCAGTGATTACACGTTGGCCCGTCTCGAGTTCTCCCTGCAATTCCCCGCGATGCTGCCGCCGCCAGTAATTTCACGTTTTATCGATGCCTCCGAGGAAACGCTGCGGGCGCGGTGGGAAGGGTTGGAATCGCAGGTTGATGCCGCGCTAGAATATGTAGAGCAAATCGACGCCCGCGCTGCTCATTGCGCGCGTAATCATGCGGCCTTTGCCTGGTTGCGGCGTAACACTAAAGAATTAGACCAATACTCACGGGCCGTACGGTGGGTTTTGACCGTTACGGAACGCGGCACAGCGTAAGGAGGAATCATGAATAACCGCGAGATGATTGAAAGCGCGCTTAAAAGTGCGCGCGATATGCAGCGTACCATCGGCGATGCCGTTGACAAGCACCGCGAGAATCTGACACCGCTGATCGAGCAATCGATGAAGAATGCACAAGAACTGCAGGCGACCTTAAGTAAACACGGCAAAGATGCCGCCGTGGTTTCTCAAGAACAGACGCAACGTGCGCTGGGACACCTCCAGAGTTTCATGCGCATCGGCGCGGAAGCTCTGCGCGGTAGCGCACAACAAGCTCGCGCCCACGTTGAGCAAATGATGGAACAATCCAAAAAGGCGGCTGAGTCGACCGCGGAGGCTGTCGGAAAAGACTCCAAGGACGTCAAGCCGTAGGCGATTATCGGCGCGGGCGAGCATAAAACAACGCTCCGAGCATCCCGCCAAAGAGGCCCATGAGCACGTCCGCAGCGTTCCATATCCTGCCCTCATGTGCCCCGGTGATATATTGGAAATACTCGATGAGTAAACTAAAAGCGCCGATTGCGACCGCGCTCAACACCAAGGAAACAGTCGAGGTACGCTTGTGCGACCAGGCCAGGAGGTAACCGAGCACGGAAAACGCCAAGACGCTGTAGGTCTTGCGCAGCAGCATATGACGGGCAAATGTTCCCGGCGCCGTTACCTCGTCAATCCCGGGGCTTATGGATACGGCAAAAAAGCCTACCGCTGCGAGTGTGAAAAGCCATGGCGCAGCTGCGGAAATCTTCATGCGTTTAGGCCCAACTGCACCATCATCTTATAACCCACCTCCAAAGACCGTTCATCGATATCGAAGCGGGCATTGTGATGAGGATAAGAGCTCGAATCACCGCCCCTCGAACCGACAATGAAATACGCTCCGGGGCGAAGCTCCTGCATAAAGGACATGTCTTCCGCCCACATTACAATATCGTGCTCGACGACGTTGTCTTTTCCAAGCACCTTGGCACCTGCGCTACGAACGATATTGTTGACCCGCACGTCGTTAATCGTTGGCGGATACGACCAGTGGTATTTGAGATCGTAGTCCACTCGCATTGCCGCGCATAGCCCCTTGAGGATGCGCTCCATGCGTTGCGGCATCGAGGCTCTCACATCCGGATCAAAACAGCGCACTGTGCCTTCCATTTCGGCGTTCTCCGGAATAACGTTGAACGTGCTTCCGCTCGTAAACCTTGCAACGGTGAAGACCGCCGGGTCTTTCGGGGCCACTTCCCGGCTGACAATCGTTTGCAGCATAGTCACAAAATACGAACCGGCAGCGATGGGATCGACGGCTCGATCGGGCATCGCGCCATGCCCCCCTTTGCCGCTCAACGTTAAATGCCACTCGTCAGCGGATGCGAAAAACGGACCGTCCCGCACGCCGATCTTTCCGACGTCCAGCCCGCTGTAGAGATGTAAGGCAAACGTGCGCTCCACCCGCGGGTTCTCGAGCGCACCATCTTCGATCATCAGTTTGTTGCCGGCATAGCCTTCCTCGCCGGGTTGAAAGCAAAACACGATAGTCCCTGCCACCTCATCGCGCCGCGCGGCTAGTGCCCTGGCCGCGCATAACAAAATCGCGACGTGCCCATCGTGTCCGCAGGCGTGCATGATCTTCGCACGCTGCGATACGTACGGCGTCTCATTGAGTTCCTGCATCGGTAACGCATCCATGTCCGCGCGAAGGAGTGTTACCGGACCCGGCTTTGCGCCCCGCATTGTGGCGAGTACGCCGGTTTTTCCCACGCCGGTCCGAATGTCGCCGATTTCGAGCTTGCGCAACTCCGAGGCGATGAGCCCTGCGGTTTCATGTTCGACCAACGACAGCTCGGGATTGGCATGCAGGTGGCGCCGGATCGCGACCAGATCATTTGAAACTCCGCTCACAAAGCTTCGCTACCTGAACTCGACGACGAAGAGGTACGAACCAACGATCGGGGCGCACATGAACGTTGCGGGGGCATACGTATTGGCGGCGGCCGCGGACAGGGCCACTGCATCCAAAATAGAGCTCCCGCTTCCAACGTAAACGGAGGAACCGACTGATTTTCCGGTCGAGTCCAAATCGATCTTCACGACGGCGGTGCCGCGCAAGCCTCGCTGTCTGGAAATTTCAGGAAACTCCGGCGCGATTCTGGTGAGCGCCCGGGCCTCGCGGTTGGATTGACTGCACGTCGGCGGAACGAGCTGTCCGGTATAGCGGCCAGTAACGGTGTTCCCCTTCGACGGCAGTGACTTTCGAATGCTCGCGTCTGAGCTAGCATCCAACGGTGAAGCGGAAACGGCTGGTGCGCAGCGGAGCGATCGTTCGAGGCAGGTTGCGTTGGACAGCCGACCGGTTTCTCACCGCCAGCTGACGCTTGGTCAACCCACACGTAGCGCACGGGTGTCGGGCGGTCGAATCGTATAAAAACGGGGGCGGTTTCATACGAAGTTTTATTCACGGTCCGTCCGGCCGCTAAGAAGTGGCGTTTCACCGCCTTGAACGCGAGTTGCGGTAAGGTCGCGGAATAGGTTTCATTCTGAGTGGCGAGGACCAAGTGGGCGGCAACCGGCCGCGGACGGAGCGCTTGCAGCGTGACTCCGAATAAGGGATCGGCGTAAGCCGGCGACTTGTCGTCGGGCGGGGCGTGAAATGCGGTTACGTGAGCGATGGTCGCGGGACAGAACTCAACTTCTGCAGCGTTTCCCTGCTGCGCGAATGCGAACATCGCGCCAATAATCAAAGGTGCACATCTTTTCAGCATCGCACGTCCTCAGTGGCAGTACTACTGCTTAGGACCGCAACGGTCCATGCCCTTTCCCGCAGGACTTCTGCGCAGCGCCGGGCCATTAGCCCATTGCGGACTGCTATGAGGTAACGATGGCCCAAACGCGGGCTTCGCGTCGCGAAGCGTCCTTTCGACGGCATGGCTTAAGCGATGAGCAACTGCAGCGCATGTTTGCCAACATGCTCTTACAGCGTCAGTTGGACAATCGTGGTTTTCAATTAAACCGGCAGGGCAAGATTCCGTTTGCAGCGGGCAGCGAGGGCCACGAAGCTATTCAGGCCGGCGCCGCGATGGCGTTCAAACGCGGCAGCGATATTTTGGTGCCGTATTATCGGGACGTGGGTTTGGATCTGGGCATCGGACTCACGGCCGTAGAAGTCCTACTTTCGCTGTTTGCCCGCGGCGCAGATCATTCGGGGGGAAGACAGTTTCCGCATCACTATGCGAGCAAGAAGCTCGGTCTGCACACAATATCGTCGGTCATCGCCGCACAAACATCGCATGCAGTCGGTGCGGCGTATGCACTCAAGCTCCGCCGCGAAACGGGGCGCGCCGTGCTAACGACGTTTGGCGATGGCGCCACCAGCGAAGGTGAGTGGCACGAGTCCGTGAACTTTGCGGCCATTCACAAGCTGCCCGTCGTGCTAGTATGCGAAAACAACGAATGGGCGATCTCAGTTCCGCAAAGCAAACAGATGGCCATCAAAGACGTCTGCACGAAGGCTGCGGGATATGGCCTGCCGGGCGTGCTGGTTGATGGGTTCGATCCCATCGAGAGCTATGCGGCTGTTCGCGACGCACTCGAACTGGCGCGCCGCGGCGGCGGTCCCACGCTGATTGAGGCAAAATGTTACCGCTTCCTCTCCCATACCAGTGACGACGACGATCGCACCTATCGTTCGCGCGATGAAGTCGAAAAGCGGCGAAGGGACGACCCGGTACCCCGCTTCGAGCGGCTCCTCATCGAACAAGGAGTGATGAGCCCGGCCTCGGTGGACGACTTGAAGAAATCAGTACTGCGTGAGGCGAACGAAGCGACGGACGAAGCCGAGAGCTTCGCGTATCCCCAAGCGGCAGACTTGTATGAAAGTCTGCACGAGGGCCCGTGGCAAGCATGGCAATAAGGAAACGACATGTCTAAAGCGATGAGCACAAATGCAAGCCCGGATGCGATGCCTCTGCAACGGCACGGCCTTTCTAATGAGCAGCTTACGGCGATTTTCAAGAACATGCTCTTGCAGCGTCAACTCGATAACCGTGGCTTTCAACTCAACCGTCAAGGCAAAATACCGTTCGCACTCGGCAGCGAGGGTCACGAAGCGCTTCAGGCCGGCGCCGCGATGGCCTTTGAGCGCGGAAAAGACGCGCTGGTTCCCTACTATCGCGATTTGGGTCTCGCCGTCGGAATCGGATTTACGCCGTACGAAGTGCTGCTATCGCTTTTCGCGCGAGCCGAAGATCACAACGGGGGCCGCCAATTTCCCAACCATTATTCGTCAAAAAATATCGGATTGGTCTCCTTCTCATCGATCTTGGCAGCGCACATTCCCCACGCCGTCGGCATTGCGTACGCATTCAAGTATCGCAAAGAGACCGGCCGAGCGGTGCTCGTGACCTTCGGTGATGGCACTACCAGCGAAGGCGAGTGGCACGAATCCATGAATTTCGCGGCCATCCACAAGCTGCCCATCGTCTTTCTTTGCGAGAACAACCTTTGGGCGATCAGCACACCGCTTGCAAAACAGATGGCCATCAAAGACATCTGCATTAAAGCGCAGGGATACGGAATGGCAGGCGAATCGTTCAACGGATTCGACCCCATCGAAACGTATGACGTCGTAAAACGTGCCTTGAAGCGCGCGCGCAATGGAGGCGGACCGTCGCTCGTGGAGGGGAAGTGCTATCGCTTTCTTTCACACAGCACAGACGATGATGACCGGACGTACCGGACGCGTGAAGAGATAGCATTGCAACGCCGGCAGGATCCCGTACCGCGCTTCGAGCGCATTCTCATAGAAATGAACGTTATGAGTTCACAAGATGTGGACGCGCTCAAGAAAGCGGTTTTGAAGGAAACCAATGAGGCGACGGACCGCGCTGAAAGTATGCCGTATCCCAAACCGGAAGATCTCTATTTGCAAGTGTATGAAGGAGCGTGGCAACCATGGCAGTGATGACGAACGTCGAGGCGGTGCGCAACACGTTGCACGATGCGCTCGCCAACGACGAGCGCACGCTGATCATGGGTGAAGATGTCGGCAACCGGGGTAACGTGTTTTTGATAACCAAAGGCTTCATCGAGGAATTCGGCGAGGAGCGGATCATCGACACGCCGATTGCCGAAGCTTCAATAGTGGGAATCGCGGTTGGAATGGCCATGGAGGGCCTGCGGCCCATTGCTGAGATTCAATTTGCCGATTTCATCTATCCGGCGTTCAACCAGATCGTTGGCGAAGCCGCCAAGACGAGGTATCGCAGCAACGGTGAGTACACCTGTCCGCTCGTCATCCGTACCCCCTACGGTGGCGGCGTTCGAGGTGCGCTATCGCACTCCGTTTCCATTGAAGCCCTGTTCTACCACGTGCCCGGGTTAAAGATTGTGGCGCCGTCAACGCCCAGGGATATCAAAGGCCTGCTCAATGCCTCGATCGACGATCCGGACCCCGTGCTCTTTTTGGAACACAAGCGCACCTACCGTCTCATTAAAGATGAAGTGCCCGACGGCCACTTTGTGATTCCTATCGGGAAAGCTGAGGTTAAAAAGGAGGGCACGCAACTCAGCGTCGTGTCATACGGACTCTACGTGCACCAAGCACTCGATGCTGCAAGGCGGTTGGAAGACGAGGGAGTGTCGGTCGAGGTCATCGATCTTCGCTCCATCCGGCCGATGGACCGTACGACGATCTTGGACAGCGTGCGCAAAACGCGTAAGTTGCTGATTGTGCATGAAGACAACAAGTTCGGCGGAATCGGCGCCGAGATCAGCGCAATGGTGGTTGAAGAGGCGTTCTTCGACCTGGATGCGCCGATTCGCCGCTTATGCGCGCCGGACGTTCCCGCGATGGGCTACGCGTTGCCGCTCGAGGAAGAGTTCATGACCTCCACTGATGAGATGGGAGAAGCGATGCGAGAGATGGTAAGATTCTGATGGCGACCACCATTACGATGCCACAACTGGGCGAAACGGTCACCGAGGGCACTGTCGCGCAGTGGCTCAAGCAACCCGGCGACAGCGTCGAAAAATACGAGGCGTTCGTTGAAGTATCGACCGACAAAGTGAACGCTGAAGTCCCGGCGCCGGTAAGCGGTACCATTCGCGAATTGATCGTCAAAGAAGGGGAGACGGTACCAACCGGTGCGCCTATCGCTATCATAGAGGAAGTCGGCGCGGCTCTCCGATCAACCCCAACGAAAGCTCCAGTCGCCCAGCAAGCTGCGCCGAAGCCGGCCGGCGCACCTAGTGCATCAACGCAGCCGGCGCCGAGCAATGGTGCCACCCGGGCAGCCCACGACGGCAGCAGTGAAGCCGCCTTGCGCGGAGTTTCCCCGGCAGTTCGACGATTGGCGCGCGAACACCACATCGACGTCAGCCAACTAAAAGGAACCGGTGCCAACGGTCGAGTGACGGCCGACGATGTGCTGGCGGCTTCGCGCATGGGACCGTCCGCTGCAGTAGGACAGGCCCTGGCGGCGCAAGCGCCGCAGGCGCAACCGCCGCCCCAACGCAGTCCAAGCACGTACGGCGCCCCCGTTTTGGGCACTACCATTCCACTCAATCAAGCTCGCAGGATTATTGCCGAGCGAATGGTCGAATCCAAACGCACTGCTCCGCACGCGTGGTCGATGGTCGAAGTCGACGTTACGAACGTTTGGAAGTGGCGGCTGCGAGAA
>JALZBG010000095.1 GCA_030947645.1 Vulcanimicrobiota bacterium
GTTGCAACTGACGTGACATATCGGGCTGAGTGAGATTGTAAATGCCGGCGCTCCCACAACATACGCTGCTTTCAGGCATCTCTCGCAACGTCAGTCCTGGTATTTGCTCCAAGAGGCGACGTGGGGCCGCTGAGATTCGTTGAGCATGCACCAAATGGCATGCTTCTTGATAGGTGACCGTTTGATCGACGGCGCCGAGTTCCGGTGCCAGTCCAAGTTCGTCTAGTAGTTCGTTGACGTCGCGCACGCTTTGGGAGAAGCGCGTCGCCCGTGCCGACCAACGCTGGTCACCGGCAAACATCTGGCCGTACTCCTTGAGCGTCGAACCACAGCCCGCTGCGTTGACGACGTAAATGTCCGCGCCCGACCTTTCGAAGGCGGCAATATTGCGTTTGGCGAGCTCTCTTCCTTGTTGCATTTCGCCGGCGTGCACCGCAATGGCCCCGCAGCATCCCTGATCTTGCGGTACAACGACGCTACAGCCCGATTTTTGTAACACGCGGACCGTTGCTTCGTGCACGTGCGCAAAGGCGACATGCATGACGCACCCGGCGTGGAGGAAGGCTGTCATGCGTTCACCTTCCGCTGAATACCGTTGGTTCCGCGCAATAAAGAATCGCTTTGAAATTTGAGGCGCCAGTTTTTCACTTTCTTGCAGTTTCAATAGCCCCAGCAGACCTGAAGCCCGTACCGCAGACTGCAGGCCGGAGTGCTGATAAAAGCGCAGCAAGCTGGCGACAAAACGCATTACCGCCAGATTGGTAAACAGCACGCGCAAAGCCAAGAAACGGCCAAATGACACATGCGGCGCAACGGTGCGCTTGGACGCCCTTTCGATCTGCGTCCGCGCCGTTTCAACCAGTTGACCGTATAGAACGCCGGAGGGACACACTGCCTCGCATGCCCGGCAGTCGAGGCACTCGGACATCTGATGGACGAACCCGGGACTTAGGAGATCCAACTCGCCTTCGCCAACGGCTTTGATCAAGCCGATGCGCCCACGGGGTCCCGACGTTTCGACCATTGTTTCGAGGTATGTCGGACAGGTGGGAAGGCAGAGTCCGCAACGCACGCAGCGATTATAGATACTGTCTTGTGGTATGTCATCTCCACTATAACCTCGCACCGGTGCCATGATGCAAGCGTTCAGGAGATCGGTTCATCATCCCCTTCGGAACGCCCAATGAATACGGCGTCGCATCCGCGAATGCGGGAAGAACCGCCATAGGAGATAAGATGGCCAACGTTGCCACTAGTGAATATGAGTTAACGACTGAACTCAAATTAAAGAACTTCGTTTCTGCCGTGTTGCAGACGGTGGGAGTTGCACCGTCCCAAGCTGCAACCGTCGCTGAGGTTTTGGTAGCGGCCGACTTACGCGGGATTGAATCCCATGGAGTGGCGAGGCTGGACTCGTACTACGTCAGCCGCATTCGCGCGGAAAAGCTCACGGCAAGACCTCGATATGAAGTTGTGCGCGAAACGGACACGTCGATTGTGTACGATGCAGACAACGGGTTGGGGCATCCCGTTTCAAAACTCGTGATGGAAGAGGTGATCCGCAAAGCCGGCAAGCACGGGGCCGCTTTCGGCGCCGTGCGCAATTCCAATCACTTCGGCATTGCCGGTTATTATGCGATGCTGGCGTTGGAACACGACATGATTGGTCTGGCGTCGACCAATTCTGTGCGCTACGCAGCGCCGACGTACGGTAAAGACATCATGTTGGGGACCAATCCGCTGGCCTTTGCCATTCCCACGGCGAGGGAACCCGCCTTCGTGCTGGACTTCGCGACGACCACGGTTCCTCGAGGAAAACTCGAAGTGTACCAGCGCAAAGGTAAATCACTGATTCCAGGCTGGGCGATCGACGCGCATGGCCAGCCCACTACGAGCGCGTCGCAGGCTTTGCAGGGCGCTCTCTTGCCGCTTGGCGGCTACGGCGTCGAAAACGGCGGTCACAAGGGCTTCGGTTTGGGATTGCTGGTCGATATTTTTTGTGGCGTACTCGCCGGCGGCGCCTTCGGAAATTCGTTGCCGCTGCCCAACAGCGCACCGCAACTAGGTGCCATCTCGCACTGGTTTGGGGCATTTCGCGTCGATGGCTTCCGCGAAGTGGCTGATTTCAAGCGGGATATGGATCGAGAGCTACGCGATTTCAGAACGAGCGCCAAAGCACCGGGGCAAGACCGCATCTACGTTGCCGGAGAGATAGAGTACGAAAAAACGGAATACCACCGGTTGAACGGCGTGCCGGTGCACGCTAAAGTTTGGGACGGTTTGAAAAGATTGTCCTCAGAAGTAGGCGTACCGTTTGATCTTGCGCAGTAAGACTGCACTTCAAAGGCGAATGGCGCGTTGTAGATGATACATGTCAATGTCGGGTCGCCGGCCGGCGCTTACACCGTCGGGAACGTCGCCTTTTTCCGATACATTTTGCGGCTTGCAGAAGTCGGTTTGTCGCTTAAGCCAACCGATCAAGACGCCATTGAAATGTTAGCCGCAATACCTCACGCCTTCATCGACGAGGACGTTATGTCAGGCAATGGCTGGCGAATTGTGCCGCCGGTCTCGATGCAAGATTGGCCCGTTTTGGAGGCTACGCCGCAACGTCTGCGCAGTGCCCTGCAGACTGCACGCCGGATTCTGTGGGAAAATGCGGCTCCCGTCGGAGTCAGTGCCGGCGAGATTGTAGGAATCGAAGAAGAGATCGATAAGGTCCTCGGCGTGTTGCAGTGCGCGGAAGTCGCCGGCTTTCCCGTTAACGTCAGCTACGTTTCCTAACAAGACTCATCCGCGGAAGAACCAGGCGAACAACGCCACTTGGGCGATCACGAACGTTATCGGCAATAGCGTACCGGATAACCGCCGCATACCGAGCGCGGCATCATCGCGGTGCCGGACCTGCAACACGTGCGTTGTCACAACCGCTCCGATCGCAAGGACGACAAACATAAAACAGGCCAGTAGAAAAGCATCGATGTACGTTACATAATTCGTACGCGGTAGTGAGGCCGTAGCGGTAATGTTGAACGCTACGATAATGAGCAATGTGGAGACGAGCGTTCCCAATTGATCCTTAGTCTTAAATTCCTCAGGGGAGAGCCAAAAGCTCACCCAAGACAAGAGTACGATGAGAAACAGCGGTAGAAGAAATTTCCATACATACGAATTTGAACCCCGGTGCAGCCTCACCGTGAAGATCAAGCTGTTGATATCATAATCCTGATGTTGGCGCGTTTCAACGCGCGCCGACAAAGTGGGGTTGCGCCATTGGGATAGCTCTGCATATTTCGCTTTTGCCAAGTCCGAGTGCATGATGTCGGCGGAGAGCAGTATCCGATCCGCATCGTGGCCGCGAGGTTCGATAACGATCGGAAGGCGTTGCTCGTCGAATGGAAAGCGGCGTAGATCGAGTTGCGTGGATAACGTTACGTTAAACCGCTGGACATCAACAACTGTCCCACCGGGACGAACGTAAAGGTCGACCCTGGTCAGTGAAGCCGGTGCCGCCTCATTGACAAAACGGAGCTCGGGTTGCGAAATGGACGCGGGTAGATCCCGGTGCCGGTCGTTGGGACCGCGCTGCACGTATCGGAGCTTGGGCTCTCGCCAACGTTCGGTCAGCTCACCGGTGACCTGCCAGGTTTCATGCTGCTCATCGATGCTTACCAGATTGTCCACGCGGAGCTGCACTTGAACTGGCAGCGGCTTTGAAGCGTCAGGAGATCCGGCGTTTGTAGCCGCTAACGCAGAGCATGTCACCGAGCCGACGGCGATGAGCCAGAGCCAACCGATAAGTCGAGCTGAAAACATTTGGCACGGTCCTCTCTGCAGGCGGCCGGTTCCCCGGTTCGCTAATGGCACCTGCCGCGTTGGGCCTTCCGACGTTGGCGGTTGGCCGCGCCTGCCGATATTATGGAACATCTGGACCACGGTGGACCCGGGAAGGAAAGCATTGTGAGCACTGATGGTAAGCGCGTGTCCAACGGAACGCTGGACGGCCGTTGGCGAGGCATCGCGCGTCCCTATGCCGCGGACGACGTGGAACGGCTTGCAGGCACTGTTCGAGTGGAACACACCCTAGCTAAACTTGGCGCAGAACGCCTGTGGTCGTTGCTCGCTCAAAAAGAACCAGTTACGGCGTTGGGAGCCCTTTCCGGAAACCAGGCCGTACAGGCTGTGAAAGGAGGGTTGCACGCGATTTATGTCAGTGGGTGGCAAGTCGCTGCCGACGCCAACTCGAGCGGCGAAATGTATCCCGATCAGAGCTTGTATCCCGTCAATAGCGTTCCCCTTTTAGTAAAGCGGATCAACAATGCGTTCATGCGTGCCGACCAAATCGATCGCATAGAAGGTACGAGCGGCACCTACTGGTTTGCGCCGATCATCGCCGACGCTGAAGCGGGCTTTGGCGGCGCGCTCAACGTCTTTGAACTGATGAAGGCGATGATCGAAGCCGGCGCCGCGGGCGTGCATCTGGAAGACCAACTAGCCGCCGAAAAGAAATGCGGCCACATGGGCGGCAAGGTGTTGATTCCCACCAAAACCGCCATTCGCCATCTCACTGCAGCCCGGTTGGCTGCCGATGTCATGGGCGTTGCCACGGTAATCATCGCACGCACCGATGCCAACGGTGCCCATCTCATTACAAGCGATATTGACCCGCGCGATCACGCCTTCCTGGATGGTGAGCGCACAACTGAAGGTTTTTATTGCATGCGAGGGGGTATCGATGCCGCTATTGCGCGTGGAATCGCCTACGCGCCGTATGCGGATATGATCTGGTGTGAAACATCCGAGCCGAACCTTGCAGAAGCGCAGCACTTTGCTGATGCCATCCACGCCCAGTACCCGGGAAAGTTGCTTGCGTACAATTGTTCGCCTTCGTTCAATTGGAAGAAGAAGCTCGACGACGCGACGATCGCCGCTTTCCGCCATAGACTCGCGGAAATGGGGTACCGTTTTCAATTCATTACGCTGGCCGGCTTTCATGCGCTCAACCATAGCATGTTCACCATGGCTCGTGATTTTGCAGCGCGGGGAATGTCGGCGTATTCCGAGTTTCAAGAGCGCGAGTTTGCGAGCGAAACCGACGGTTACACGGCGACGCGGCATCAACGGGAAGTCGGCACGGGATACTTTGATGAGGTTGCGCGGGTTGTATCCTCGGGGACTTCATCAACAACGGCTTTGGCGGGATCGACCGAAGAGGAGCAATTCAACCTCAGCCCAGCGCAATGAACCTCGCTCCGCCAAGCCTGGATGTGGCACGAGATCTGCCGGCGGGATTCGACGCGTTTTTCCAGCGGCTGCATCACGAGTTCGCGCCGCGACAACGCCAACTCGCCGCCAAGCGCAACGCGGCGCTGGGACAGGCGCATGGCGGTGAGTTGCCGACGTACCTAGCGCCCTCGGAAGCCACCCGTTCTAGTTGGAAGACGGACCTTCCGTCGTGGTGTACCGATCAACGCAATCAAATGACCGGCCCTGCTGATGATGCGGAGCTGGTGGTGAAAATGCTCAATTCGGGAGCACCCGGCGTAATGCTGGATCTGGAAGATTCGATGGCCAACACATGGCCGAATCTGATGTGTGGTATCCACAACGTGGTGGCGGCGCTGTATGGAACGCTTACCTACAAAGATGTCAAACGGGGGCGAGTCGTAGCCATTGCGCCAAGTCAGGTGGCAGTCTGGACACGAGTGCGTGGGCTGCACCTGTCGCAAGGCAACGTTTTGCACGATGAAGCTACATCAGCCAGTTTGTTCGACTTGGCGCTTTTAGCGTACGGCATCGATGCATCGCGCTTGAAACACCCGCTGGCCATCTATATCCCGAAATCGGAATCGGCGGAAGAAGCGCTGTGGTGGGAGGACGTGTTTGGCGCAATCGAAGCCTCCAAAGGGTGGGCGAAGAACTTTATCCGGTGCATGGCGCTGGTGGAATCGCATCCGCTGGCCTTCCAACTCGAAGAGTTCATGTACAATTTGCGGCATCGGATCGTTGGCTTGAACCTCGGGCGCTGGGACTACATGGCCAGTTTGATTCACTATAATTTGCACGATCCGGAGTGGGTCTTGCCGGATCGAAACACCATTCCGCTAGACGTTGCATTTTTCCAAAATTTACGCATGCTATTACCCGAGGTGTGCCACAAGCACGGAATTCTAGCCATCGGCGGCATGACCGCACTCTATCCAAGTAGAGAAGATCCCGAACTGAACGCGCGCGCGCTCGCCGTGTTGGAGCGAGACAAAAAAAATGAAGCGCAGTGTCGTATGGACGGTGCCTGGACGGGGCATCCGGATCAGAACAGCATCGCCGTGGAACAATTTCCGTTTCCCAATCAAGTGCACGCGCGGGTGGACAATGCTGATTTACATCCTGAACTGCGGCCGCTGCCGCACGGCGTCGGTGCGAAAACATTGGACGGTACGCGCGCTGCGGTGCGAACGGTAATTCGCTACAGAAACGGCGTGCTGGAAGATAAAGGCGCGAGCTTACTGGATGGTTACATGGAGGATCTTGCGACTGACCGTATCTACCGCCTGATGATCGCACAGCGCGTGCGTTTTCCCGGCGACTACACCCCGGCGAGCCTCGACGACTTGTTCAATGTCGAGCTGAAGCGTATTTTGGACGAAGCGCAGGATCACAGTCCGCACATCGCAGCGCGCTACACGCGGGCCCGAAAGCTCAGTGAACAGATGATCCGCACGGGAGCCTTCAATCCAACCTAACATGGTGACTCAAGTAGGGGGGAGCCGCACCAAGACTCAAAAGGTGGTGTTTGACGCGCGATGCACTTGCCAAGAACGGATTGGGCCGACGTGCTGCAAGAAGTGGCCGCGCGGCAACGCGCTTAGATGATCGAAGGCCTTGGAGCGCGCGCGCACCTATTCGTTCGTCCGACCGACCGCGAACAGTTCATCACTCTCTTTCGCCATACACTTGCCTGCAACGTCGTAGAACGCGACTTTGGAATGGCCCATCCGATTCTTGTCGTCATCTTTGGCGACGGGAGCAGAATGAGTGTCGAGTTCACTGACGATGCGCCGGGGCAACGCCCCGGTGTCTTAGACGACGCCCATGCATCGCGCGGGGCGTGGCTGGAATTGCGAACCAGCGATGTTCTCGCGGTGCAGCAGAAACTGCGCGAGGCGGGCGTTCCAAGCTTTTCTCACCCTGGAAGCGCGCACGTCTATTTCAGCGTCCCCGGCGGACAGGTATTTCGCGTCGTCGACCTCGCGTATCAGGGGCCCTAGCGAGAAGTGGAAGATGCGCCACTTGCCAAACACGGTAAGTCTACCACAGGAAACTATCATTTGGTGTGGTTAAGCAAAGGACCGCAAGAGCCTCATGGCTCCCCCGTAATTGCTCTCGTCCTGATGACAGTTTGCGCCGCCATGGCGCTATG
>JALZBG010000096.1 GCA_030947645.1 Vulcanimicrobiota bacterium
GAATGGATGGCACCGTCCCCGTCTATTTCGAAGCCGCTGCTGTTATCACGGTGCTGGTGCTTCTCGGTCAAGTTCTGGAACTACGAGCTCGCCAGCAGACCGGCGGCGCCATCCGCGCGCTGCTGAATCTTGCTCCGAAGACTGCGCGGCGTTTGAGCCAGGGCGGTGAAGACGACGAGATTCCGCTGGAACGGGTGCAGGTCGGCGACCGGCTGCGCGTGCGTCCTGGAGACGGCGTTCCAGTCGACGGCGAGGTGCTAGAGGGCACGAGCGCAATCGATGAATCCATGGTCACCGGCGAGTCCATGCCGGCCACCAAACAGACCGGTGACAAGCTGATCGGCGGCACGGTAAACACTACCGGTTCGCTCGTCATGCGCGCCGACATGGTCGGCTCGGACACCATGCTCTCGCGCATTGTTGCCATGGTCGCCGAGGCGCAACGCAGCCGAGCTCCCATCCAGCGCCTAGCCGACACAGTGGCAAGCTATTTTGTCCCGGCGGTGATTGTCGTCGCCGGCATCGCCTTTATTTTCTGGGCGGTTTGGGGTCCGACTCCGGCGCTCGTGTATGCTCTCATCGCGGCTGTCTCTGTCGTCATAATTGCCTGCCCCTGTGCGCTTGGTCTTGCGACGCCGATGAGCATCGGCGTTGGTATCGGAAAGGGAGCGGGTGTCGGCGTTTTAATCAAGTCAGCTGAAGCGCTAGAACGCATGGAGAGCGTGAACACTCTCGTCGTTGACAAGACCGGGACTTTGACGGAAGGCCGACCGAGCGTGACGTCGATCATATTGGCTGCGGGTAGGACAGAGGCGGAAATTCTGCCATTGGCGGCGGGTCTCGAGCAATCCAGCGAACATCCACTGGCGGCCGCCATTGTCGCAGCGGCGCGACTTCGAGGGATGACTGTACAGGATGCGGCCGAGTTTTCTTCGCTCACCGGCAAGGGCGTAACCGGCAGAGTGGATGGCCGAAGTGTCGCCCTCGGCAACATGAAGCTAATGGACGATCTCGGCATCAGCTTCTCCGCGATGGTACCGAAAGCCGATCAACTCCGTGGCGACGGGGCGACGGCACTGTACCTTGCAGTTGACGGTCAGACGGCCGCGATAATCGCAATCAGCGATCCTATAAAGACAACAACGCCCGCAGCGCTCGAGAGCCTGCGCGCGTATGGTATCGAGATTGTTATGTTGACCGGCGATAACAAAACGACTGCGCAGGCGGTTGGGCGTAAGCTGGGCATCCACGATGTCGAGGCTGACATTCTACCCGAGGATAAGCTCCGCATCGTTCGTCATCTGAAGTCCGAGGGACGAATCGTTGCCATGGCCGGTGACGGCGTTAATGATGCACCGGCGCTAGCGGAAGCGGATGTGGGAATCGCAATGGGCACGGGGACGGAGGTCGCGATTCAGAGTGCGGGCATTACTTTAGTCAAGGGTGACCTCGCCGGCATAGCGCGCGCCCGTTCGCTCAGCCGCATGACCATGCGCAATATCCGCGAGAACTTGGTGTTCGCGTTTGCTTACAATGTTATCGGAATTCCCATTGCCGCCGGAGTGCTCTACCCCGCATTCGGACTTCTTCTCAGCCCTATCCTCGCTGCGCTCGCGATGTCGTTTAGCTCTGTATCGGTGATCGCGAATGCTCTGCGATTGCGCACTGCAAAGGTATAGTCCGCAACTCAAGGAACCGCGCAACGATGCGCGTGAAAGTTGGCAACGTTTTTAAGAGCACAGCCATTGAACCGCATGTGCCGATGGGCTCCCGTTGCCTCCCCCACAATGTCATGAAACGCAAGGCGCGTGCAAAAGGCAACGCTCCTTTGAAGGACGAGTTAACAAGGAGCGGAGCATATAAAACGAGCGAGACCGGGTTTCCAGTGTCGCTTCTTTTACCTTTGCGCCTGGCCCGGAAGGGGTTGTAGCGATTTCTGACGATGAAAGACCCTCCGACGATGAACCGCCCTTCGACATCGATTGGAGCAGGTTATACGATTAAGGCCATTGTCGTTGCAATGCTCCGATAGCAACGTCGGTACTTATGTAAATCATTGCCTCGCGTGCGCGAAAGTAATGAGTTTCCAAGAGCACCGCACGCAAAGCTCTTCTCATTACCGTGTCCGTAAGAAAGAGCTGACAGCAACACGTGCTTTGTCTCGTTCGTATTCAAGCTTAGCAGTGGTGTGTTTGCAAGTACGGCAGGCTTGCGGTAAAAAATTCGTGACTAAAAACAACCAGCAGCAAAAGACCAGCGGCTACCATTGCTGGCAGTGCCTGTTCCCATATGTACTCGGTGGAAGCGTGATCCATCTCACGCACTCTGACGCTGGGTCCAACCCCGGAAGTACAAATTGATCCATACGCTTGGTCACGTCTCGGTGAAGAACGACGAAGTAAGTCGCTGTACTGTTCTTGTTTCTCGAGACTGACTTTCACGTCTACTTGGTGTTCCCGTCGCAAATAAAGGAGTTGCTCAATGGCTTCGAAACCGGGCAGAACGAGCCCGGCGAACAATAGATGCCAGGCCAGGCTACGCCAAGGATCTTTGCGCACGACGTGCAGCAATTCGTGTCTAGCAACGAAAGTTAAATCGTCGAAGCTAAGTCCTTCGAGAAACCCCCGGGATAGAACTATCGTAGGGCCATTAAACGTCGTAAAGCAGAAGCGTCGCGGAACATCGATATATTGAATGTTGGCCTGAACCCTAAGTTTGGCAGCTTCCCACTGAAATACTCGGTTGACTGCCTCAGGCGGCGTCACTGAGAAAGAAGACAGGACGCCCAGCCCAGTCTGTAATCGATGAAAGCGAAGGACCGCTACGACAATTGAAATGATCGCCATAATTACTAACAAAGTAGGAAGCCGAGCGTGAAGCCACAGCATCGAGTGATACAGGGGGTCCACGATTTTAATCGAGCAAAAATTACCCGCCAAAATCCCCAGCGGCAAGAAAAAGACAACGGGCCACAGCATCCGCAGCACACGGCCCGTCCTAACCGCAGCGATCGGGTTTTTCTTGCGAAGTAGTTTGAGCAACTAGTTCAACCGAACGAGATCGTCGGCTGCTAGTGTTCCAACGACGCTACCGATGAAGCCATTGCGTCATTTCCGTTATTTCATTGTGCTGGGCGGCAACGATGTTTTTTGCCAATCGGCGTACCTTAGTGTCTTTTCCGTATTTCAATTCCACGATCGCCATATCAATTGCGGCTCGATGATGGGGAATCATCATCATCATAAAATCACGGTCGGGATTGCCCGTCATTGTCATCGACATCATCGGCTGACGCATGCGCATCATGGCGTTCATCATTTCTGTCTCTGCCGGAGATTTGGACATTTTCATCATTGTGTGCGAGTCGTGCATCGGCGTCGCTTTGTTCGTATGCAGTGTTTGAGCACTGGCCGAAGACTGCATGGCCATGCGTTCACCCCCAGCACCGATTGCCAGGCCGAGTGTTAATGTGAGAGTGATGGCTATTCTTGATTTCATTTGATCTCCTCAATCCGCCGAAACGCCAATGTAATGGCAGTGCAAAAAGCTAAATTCTCTGGCGGCTGGCAAAAGTCGCCGCGCCCTCAGGCAGGTGGATCCTCGCAGGCGCGTCAGGAATTTTCGGCAACGCATCCCCTTGGGGGGCTCGGCGCAAGCGTCGGATCTCTTGCAACTTACCAATCGTTTGAATTTGTAAGTGTTCCTTTTAAAAACAAAAAGCGCGGACCCGTAGGATCGACGCCTTTTGGTTCAGACCCCCAGGTTTTACCCGCAAGCGAATGCCTTTATGCATCCTGCGCCGCCGGCGATTTGCATTGGCGGTTCAAGAGGATATTGCTCCTAATTCCCAAGGATGCGTCCCGCGAGATCGACTTGCTAAAGAACATTTTCATTCCTTTAACATCTCGAAATCTGAATTCGCAGCAAGGTCTGGATGGCCGCCGAATTTCAACGGCTGACTTGCGCATTCAACGTTCCAGCTCCGTTTCCTCTTACAGGCTGTAGTAAAGTAAAACGGATATATCGGTTCCAGAACTTGCTTTTGTGACTGCCGACGGCATAAATGCTAACCGCCCCTCTGTGGTTGCTCTCTGTTCGACTAGCAGTGATGCTGCTGCAAATAAGGCAGATCGGTCAAGAAGAACGAATGGCTGAGAACCACGAGACCGATCGTCACGACCGACACGAGTGCAGGGAATGAACGCTGCCACAAATACGCCGGGGATTGGTCCAAGTCGCGGCCTTGCCCGTGAGCGCCCACGGCGAGCGAACAAATGGCCCCGTGGGCTTTGTCGCGGCGCCGCGAGCTGTGCTCCAGCAGTTGTTGATACCCTCTCGCGTCGCCAATCTGCTGCACCACTCTGCCATCGACGGCGCGCTCTCTGCGCAGATGCAATACCGTATCCAGCGCCTCGAACCCGGGAAGCATCAGGGCTGCAAAAAATATATGCCACGCGATGCTGCGCCATGGGTCACGGCGCTGAACATGCAGTATTTCATGCTTAGCAACCATCACGAGTTGTTCCGGCTGGAGTTGGTCGACGAAGCCGCGGGATATTATTATGGATGGCCCATAAAAAATAGTGAAGCAGAACCGGGCTGGGACATCGATAAATTCGATGCGCGTCCGCACGTTCTGCATCCTGGCTTCTTCGAGGAAAATCCGTTCCAGATGATGCGGTGTAGCGGAACGAAACGACAACAGAAGCCTAAGTCCGTCCTGTAGCCGAACGAAGCGGTACGCCGCAACAACTATCGAAATGGTCGCAAGAATAAAGATGATCGCAACAAGCCGTTCGTGCAGCCACAGCAAGCCGTGGTATGCTGGATCGACAAGATTGATGTAGCAAAAATGCCCCGCAATTATTCCGAGCGGCAGCAAGAACACGAGCGGCCACAGAGCCCTGACCCAGCGCATCATTTCAGCGGGATGTACGCTCGCGAATCGTCCTTTGCAATTCCTCGTAGGCATCTTCGTCGTCGAAAATTAGGTCAACGAAGCCGTGAATCGCCGCCGAGCGGTTCGACTGCATTAATCCCTGAAGAACGCTGTTCACAGTTGCGTTCATGAACTGCTCGCGGGTGAGGACGGCTCCGTAGCGAGATTCGCCCTTTTGCTTACGGACGAAGCCTTTTTTTAGAAGACGACCTAACTCAGTGTGGACCGTTGTGTAAGCGACGCCATCGATTTCTTCAAGCGCACGGTGAAGCTCGCCTGGGCTCTGGGCACCATAGGCCCAAAGATATTCCATGATCATGCTTTGGCGCGATCCTAAAATCTGCTCGACCCCCGCTTGGCCCGCGCGAAAAGGCTGGCGGTCTATTGATTTACGTCCCTTACTCGACATTAATTACCTCCGTCAATCCTCCGGCTCCGTCTATTTCTGCACCGTCGTTGGTGATGTGATGGTTGATGTGGCAATGAAGCAGCCAGTGCCCTTTGAGCCGCGCCGGCCAAACGACATCATAGCGCTCTCCCGGCGCAACTTGCAAGGTGTCTTTTAGAACTTGAGCACTAACTGGAATTGGATTTCCGTCGGTCGCCACGACGCGGAAAGGGCCACCATGGATGTGCATCGGGTGAACGAAGCCGCTGTTGGTTCCAATGAACCGAACGAGCAGTTTCTGTCCAACTTTTAAATTGATCGTCTCGGTTGACGGATATGCTTTTCCGTTGATGGTAAAGAAATTGGGCATGAGTCCTTCCATTGGCATCGACGGATACGTCTTGCCGTCGCGAACGGTCCACTCTCCGAGTTCGACGGTAACTTCTTTATCGTAACCGACCACAGACTTTCGCGGGTCAACGATGAGGGCCCCGTACAAGCCTAACGCTTGCTGGCGGTCTGAATTTACGTGAGAATGGTAGAAGTATGTACCAGACTGCGTGCCAGTGAATTCATATGTGAATGTGCCGCCGGGAGGTACGGCTTTTTGCGTAAGCGGTGGCACACCGTCCATGGCATTGGGCAAGACAAGGCCGTGCCAGTGGATGCTCGTGGGTTCCTGCAAATGGTTCGTGAGGACGACGCGCACGCGGTCGCCTTGTCTTATTCGAATAAGTGGGCCAGGGACCTGACCGTTGTATGCGTATGCGCCGACCGCTGTGTCGGAAAGAATATGCCAGCTAACCAATCCTGCTTCAAGTCGAAACACCTTCACCCCGTGGTCCATTTGAGGCGCAAGCGTGCGACCGCCGCGCTCGTCGTCGCGAGCGAATTTTTTAATTTGGGCACGGTCGACGGCCGCCATGCCGTTCATTTGTTGAGTAGATTGCTGACCTGACATCACCATGCCGGCCGGCATGGGTCTGGAACTGAATGCTGTCGCCGTTCTGGGCTGCCCGCGCATCGCGAAGTCGCCGAATTGCGCTGCTACAAGTACGCCCGCCGCGAGCATCAAAACGCTCAACCCCGTAATAGCTACAATTTCAGGCGTCGAAACTCGAACTTTGTCTTCCATCGCCGTCACACGTGGGAACCCATGCGAGCCATTTGTGTTTTGGCGATCTTTAACGTGTTGAACCCGCCCTTGCCAAGCGCACGTTGTGTGCCCATTCCGTGCTTGAGGCCAGCCCAGACCAGCCAGGCGTTGAGCGGAAACGCGACGACTCCAGCGGCGATCGTTGCCAGCGACATGATTCCCCAAAAACGCAGGGTAGTCGGCTCCATCGCCGCCATGTCATGGGTCATGAGGATAACCATCACGGCGATCATCGTTCCCATCATCGCGTTCATAGATATCCATTCGGGCAAGAACGTTCTGCGTACGGCTCCTGCGTAAGAACCACCCATCATGTCTTTCATAAAAAGCGCTTGAAATATCAGCAGACCGAAGGCGAATCCGAAAATGTACTCGGATATGGTCTCAAGCCACATAGGGAATCCGAGAAATCCGGTGACTGCGGCTGCAAAGATAATGCCTGTAGCATCTCCAGCGAGACAGTGAATCGTCGAGCCAACCGCTTGTTTCCAAAGCGGTTGAACGAATCTCTCATGTGTGCCGGGGCTCGGTTCCTTGCAAGAAAGCACATAGAGAATTAGTCCGACAGGGCCCGTATACAGTGTCACCAGCACCCAGCCGTACCTCATGACTTTCATCTCGGGGTTAAACGTAAAAGCGTCCCAGCCGACGTAAAGCACAGAGATGAGAATTGCGGCAAACCACAGTAGGAGTAGCGCGTCGCCTGGCCTCACATTAAACCTCCTGTGGCAGTTGACGCGATACTACGACATGTAGTACTATGCCTGCAAACTGCTTCCGCTAAGGTGACAGATGGGTTTTGCTAATTTCGCGCTGCGGCACGCACGCGGCCTCTTCGTGACGCTGCTCGTATTGGTGGTCTTAGGGCTCGCCTCGGTTTCGTCGCTTCCGATGTCGATCTACCCCAAAGTCGCCTTC
>JALZBG010000097.1 GCA_030947645.1 Vulcanimicrobiota bacterium
AGTGTAGCTTGCGAAAAAACCCGGTCTGCATCATGTAGATAGCCGGCAAACAATCCCGCTCTGGCCAACGCCGCAAGATCGAGCACGTTGTTGCCGATAGCCACGCCGACCCGTGCGTCCTCGCCTGGACGCCGAAAGACACCGTATGGAAGGTTTTGTATCGGGAAATCCGAGTCCGGGGCAACCGAAATCCACGATTCCACTGAAGGATCGACAAGACGGGTGGCTATCATGCCCGAGAGTTGTCAGGCGTCAACATGCCCAGCGATTGCAAGTCGGTAATTGGTTCGGTAAAGCTGCAACTGCCGTAAGCAGTGAACAACGCGTTGCGAGCTGCTGATATTGCAGAAGTGTCGGCGCCGTATCCTCGCCAATGGAATTCTCCTTCAGCGAGGGAAAAAGCAGCGGCATCTTCTTCGGCCAGAATGCTGACGAGCTGGTCGTGGGCAAAATCGAGCCTTTCTGCAAACACCGCCGCGGCGCCGACATTGACGAACCCATGCATGAGAAACCCTGAGGCAGGATCGCGATGGCGTACGGGATGGTGCAACCCTGCCGTCGCCTTAAAGGGCACACCGCACTCTTTGCAGGCAGCAATGAAGTGCGCAATTTCATCACATGAAGGAAAGGCGTCTTCAGTTATGCCGCCGCAGCGAATCTTTGCCCCCATCTTGGCGCGAGAAAGGGAGCCGATTCCGCCGCTCAGCAGTTCACTCCAACGCGCTGTGCGCGGAAATTCCACAAAGGTCGGAACGTCACGAAGGCCCGCATTACTCAGTAGCGCAGCTAGTTGCGCGATGTTCGCCCCAAACGTCTCGCGCAGAGCGACCGGCTCGGGCAACCGGAGTTCCAAGCAAGCCGGCAGCAAGGACTGCAACGATGCGACGGTACTTCGCGCTGCATTGAACCAAGCGCGCGCCTCGGTAGGTGTTTCAAGAATGACGCTGAGCGGAAACGTCGATGAAACGCCGGCCTGCAGGTCGGCGAGTCTTGAGGCGGGACAGATAAAGCGTCCCAGGATCCAGCCGTAGTCGCTGCGGCGCGCCGCCTGGTATTCCTCGATGGACTGCTCCATGGAAAGGTTCGCGGGCGGAAATAAGCCCGCGTAATCGATCAGCTTAGAAAATAAGGCCGTACGCGCGTTCATTTGGTGGCGCCCTTTCGGAGGGCCGCTTCGCTCACCCCGCCAAGTGGGTCGCATGAGCACGCTTCTCTCGCAGCAAACGCATCCTCTCGCAAACATCGATTGGGCTTACCTGGAGTTCTACGTCGGCAATGCAAAGCAAGCGGCTCACTATTATTGTTCGGCTTTCGGCTTCCGCCAGCTCGCCTATGCCGGGCCCGAGACGGGCGTCATGGATCGCGCTTCGTACGTTCTCGAACAGAACAACCTGCGGTTCGTGCTCAGCAGCAGCTTGCGGCCGGGCGATGAGATCGCGCGTCAGGTCAGCATGCACGGCGACGGCATCAAGGACGTCGCTATTATCGTGCAGGATGCGCGAGCGGCGCATCGAGCCGCGGTGCAGGGGGGTGCGAGGTCGGTCAGCGATCCACGCGAACTGCGCGACAACCACGGGCCGATCATTACCGCATCCATCGCAACGTATGGGGATACGGTGCATTCGTTCATCGAGCGTACTGATTACCACGGAACGTTTATGCCGGGATTTATTGCTAAGAGCACTACCGTGAAGTCGCCGCAAGACCCGAATCTGCGCAGCGTCGACCATTGTGTCGGCAATGTTGGCTGGAACGAGATGGACCGTTGGGGAGAGTTTTACGCTAAGACCTTCGGCTTCTCGCAACTGATATCGTTTGATGACAAAGACATCTCGACGGAATACACCGCGCTTCGTTCCAAAGTCATGTCGGACAACCGGCATGTGGTAAAATTTCCGATCAATGAGCCGGCGAAGGGTCTGAAGAAGTCGCAGATAGAGGAATATCTCGAATTCTACGGTGGCTCGGGCGTGCAACACGTCGCAATCGCGACGGACGATATCGTTGCTACGGTGCGCGCCTTGCGCGCAAATGGAGTTGAGTTCCTGGAGACGCCGGCGTCATATTATGATGAACTTGAGAGCCGTGTCGGCAACATTGAGGAAGCGACGCAGATTCTGCGGGAACTGAACATCCTGGTCGATCGCGACGACCTGGGGTACATGCTGCAAATCTTCACAAAGCCGCTGCAGGATCGCCCCACGGTCTTCTTCGAGATCATTCAGCGCAAAGGCAGTTTGTCTTTCGGAAAGGGCAACTTCAGAGCGCTGTTCGTCGCAATAGAACAGGAACAGTCCAAACGCGGGACGCTGTAACATTGGACATGAAATTGGGTAAGTAAACACTATGCAAACAGTACTCTCGAAGCTGCCGCAGGTCGACCGCACGGCGATACGTGCGCGGTATCTAAGAAATCGCCAACGCTCTGCTGACATTTTCGGTTTGGTGGACGCGAGCGCATATTACAATCGTCCGATTCTGCTGCGCCACCCGTTTGCATTCTACGAGGGGCATCTGCCTGCGTTCAGCTTCTTAACGCTTAACGAGCGGTCGCTTAACGAGGATCCCGTCGACAAAAATTTGGAGAAGCTGTTTGAACGCGGGATCGATCCCGAGAGCGATATTGCGGCGGCAGCGCATGCGCGAGATCAGTGGCCGCACAGAGCGGAAATCCAGGCGTTCGGCAGCGCCTGCGACGAGCGCGTTTTAGACGCATTTGCCAGCGCGGCTTTGGAGGACGCATCCAATCCGCGCCTCGTGCAAGCCCAAGCGGTCTTCAATATACTCGAACATGAAGAGATGCATCATGAAACGCTGCTCTACATCCTCCATCAACTGCCGTACGGATTAAAAGCGTATCGAGGGCAGAGCCATAGCGACGTTGCAGCTCCCCCTTATGCAACGCGAAGCATCGATGCGGGCGCTGCAACTCTCGGCGCCGATCCGGAAGCGCAGCAGTTTGGCTGGGACAACGAATTTAGAAAAGTTCAAGTACACGTGCCTGCATTTGGAATCGATACGTTTCCGGTCACCAACGCGAATTTTCTAGAGTTTGTCAACGCGGGCGGAGCGCCGCCGCCCTTTTGGATTAAACGCGACGGCGAGTGGAAACTCCGGGCAATGTTCGAAGAGCTCCCGTTACCTGCGTCTTGGCCGGCCTACGTCACGCACGCTCAAGGCAGGGAGTACGCGCGCTGGAAAGGGATGAGGTTGCCGACCGAAGCGGAGTACCATCGCGCGGCGTTTGCAACGCCGGACGGCAGCGAACGAGCATTTCCGTGGGGCGAGGAAACGCCGCAGCCCAAACACGGTAACTTTGATTTCCAGCGCTACGACCCGGAACCGGTCAATGCGCACCCCGCAGGCGCCAGCGCTTGGGGCGTGCACGATTTGGTGGGCAACGGTTGGGAGTGGACGGCTACGCCGTTCGGGCCTCTGCCGGGGTTTGAGCCCATGGCTTCGTATCCGCAATACTCGGCCGACTTCTTTGACAACCTGCACTACGTCATGAAAGGCGCGTCTCCGGTGACAGCCCGCGAGCATGTACGGCGCAGTTTTCGAAATTGGTACCGGGCCGAATATCCGTTCATGTACGCGAAGTTCCGCTGCGTCACAGACCTTTCGTAAATCCTACCAGGCAGGACTGCTGCGGCCGCAAAAGGTATCGCTGAAGGCCGCGCGCGGTCCGTAATCTGTGGCGCGGATCGCTTAAAGGAGGTCTCCGTGCCTTTTCTTCGCGTTATTTTTTCCTTTATTACCGTACTCGCGCTTAGCTTGCCGGCGGGATCGTTTGCCTCACCCACTCCGGCTCCCGGCGGCGCAAACCAAGTCAATGGCATTTCGGGCAAACTTGGCGACACAGTTTTCAACGGAGTTGTTCGTGTGAAAGTCGTCGAGCTTCGTGATGCGGCTGCCGGCGACCATCCTGAAACAATTCTCCCCTCCGACACGCAAAGAGTTATGCTCATTAACGTGATCGTGCGCAACGGATTGCATCGGGAGTTCGGTGAGATTCTTTCCTACACGCTTGCCGATAAGGACGACGTAACCTTCCTCATTCCCGACCATTGGCTCACTCCCAATCCCCTGGCTATTCAGCAAGCGGGTAGCGCTCGTCAAACCGGACTCTTTCCCGTCGCGAAAGATTTTCAGCCCGTCAAATTAATCGTTCAATGCCCCACGTGTTCCGCCGCTACGAAGTTCAAAGCAATTCGCATACAGTTGCCGCCGGCCACCACAGCGACACCATAACGCGACGGTGATTGGGCGCGGCGTAGCTGTCTTTCTGTGTTTAACCACGGCAGCGTGCAGCCGCGTTCAGACCGGCAGCGCCGACAGTAGACATTCATGGACGCGCCCGGGGGTGTTTCGGACCTCGACATACGCGAGTCCCAATTCACTCAATCCCATTTTAACGACCAACACAGCGGAAAACTTTTATGCGAGTCTGGCATTCGATCCACTGATCTCGCTGGATCAACAGGGCCGTCAAGTGCCTATTTTGGCCCGTGAAGTCCCGACTCCGAGCAATGGCGGCGTCAGCCAAGACGGGCGCCGCATCACGTACCATTTGCGGCATGGCGTCCGTTGGCACGACGGCGCCCCCTTCACGAGCGCCGACGTTGCATTCACGTGGCAAGCCGTGATGAATCCGAGAAACAATGTTGTGTCACGCCGCGGCTACGATCTTGTCACCTCCGTACAGACACCCGATCCCTACACTGTCGTCTTCAACCTAAGTCGTGCGTTTTCGCCGGCGATAAACACGCTGTTTGCCGAGAGCGACGAACCGTACCGCATTCTCCCAAAGCATATCTTGGCAAAGTACTCTGTCATCAATGCCGTGCCGTTCAATTCGCAGCCTATCGGAACTGGTCCATTCCGTTTCGCGCGCTGGCAACGGGGCGACCGCGTTGAGTATATCGCCAACGAGCACTATTTTCTCGGTGCGCCTAAATTGAAAAGAATAATCGTCAAGATCATTCCCGACGACAACACGCGCGTCGCACAGATGCGAACGCACGAACTCGATGGGGCCTTTACCTTAAGCTCGGCCGCATACCGCGATCTGCGCGGCGTGCCCGATGTTAAGCTGGTCTTGCCGCTCCGGCCGAGCTACGTTTCTGTTTCTTTCAACTTGATGCACCCGCCCCTGAATGACCTCAACGTACGGCGCGCGATCGCCTACGCGATCGACAAGGATGAAATTACTCGAGACGATACCTACGGCGCGGCCCGCGTTGCAACCGAAGACCTTTCGCCGTTTTATTCCTGGGCGTTTGATCCCGCCGTGGCGCAATATCCGTATAATCCGCAGAAAGCAGCGCAATTACTCGATCGAGCAGGTTGGCATCGGACCGGCAGGAGCATACGTGCAAAGAATGGACAGCCGCTCAGCTTGCAGATCGTGTACGGCCAGGGTAGTCCTACCAGCAAAACGCTGGGAGTTCAGCTTCAGGCCGCACTAGAACGCGTGGGTATCGACACCCAAATCAAAACGTATAATTACGCCCTGCTCTTCGCGACGGCGCAGAGCGGCGGTATTTTCAACTCGGGAAAGTATGATTTGGCGCTTTATTCCTGGGTGGCGGGTGCCGATCCTGACGACTCATCGCAGTGGTCCTGCGCCTTCATGCCTCCGCGCGGCAACAACTTTACGCGTTACTGCAATGCGGAGATGGACGCCGTCCAGCAAGCGGCGCTGACGCACTTCGACATTTCGAGGCGCAAGGCCGCCTATCGCCGCAGCCAAGAACTGTTGGCACGAGATGTTCCAGCCGTGTTTTTATACTGGCCGACGCAGCGCGACGCCATTAATCCCGACTTGAAGAATTACCAGCCCAACGGTATCACTGAAGGCTGGAACGCCTACCAGTGGGCAATATAAGAATGACTGAATTGGGAGAATTACGGTGAACGCGACCCTTACTGCGAAAAAGACGCCTATTACCGTGGCCTACGGCGATGGGATCGGTCCCGAGATCATGGATGCGACGTTGCGGGTCATTAATGCCGCCGGTGCGCAAATCGAGCAAGAGACGATTGAGATCGGTGAAGGCGTGTACAAGCGCGGTCTTTCTAACGGCATCGAGCCGAGCGCCTGGGATTCACTGCGCCGGACCCGTGTTTTTCTCAAGGCGCCCATTACCACGCCGCAAGGCGGAGGTTTTAAAAGTTTAAATGTAACGGTTCGTAAAACGCTCGGGCTTTACGCCAACGTACGCCCTTGCATGGCGTTGCATCCCTATGTAGCCAGCAAGCACCCCAGCATGGACCTGGTCATCGTGCGCGAGAATGAGGAAGATGTTTATGGCGGGATCGAGCATCGTCAAACGCAGCAAGTAACCCAAGCCCTCAAGTTGATTTCCCGGCCTGGTTGCGAACGGGTCGTTCGCTATGCATTTGAGTACGCAAAACATAACCAACGCAAAAAAGTTACCTGCTTTACCAAAGATAATATCCTCAAAATAACCGACGGCCTATTTCACCGCGTTTTTGATGAGATTGCACAAGACTATCCCGAGATAGAGAGCGAGCATTGGATCGTCGATATTGGTGCCGCGAAGATGTCCGACACTCCCGAGATCTTTGACGTCATCGTGATGCCGAACTTGTACGGCGACATTCTCTCCGACGTCGCCGCGCAGCTTACGGGCTCCGTCGGCATGGCCGGATCCGCCAATATCGGCGATCACTGCGCGATGTTTGAAGCCATCCACGGTTCGGCTCCACGGCGGGCGGGCCAGAACCTCGCCAATCCTTCGGCCCTCTTACTTGGATCTGTTATGATGCTCAACCACATCGCCCAAAGTGAAGTCGCGCAGAGCGTGCACAATGCGTGGTTAAAAACGCTTGAAGACGGGATCCACACGTATGACATTCATAGAGACGGAACCAGCCGGCAGCGAGTGGGCACCCGCGAGTTCGCCGATTCGATTATTGAGCGGCTGGGTCAGGAACCGTCGACGCTCAAGCCGATCAGATATAGTTCGGGGACGAAGATGGACGTGCACCCGCGGCCGTTTAAACCGCTCGCTGAAAAGACGCTGGTCGGTGTTGACGTGTTCTTGGATTATGCCGGCGGCGGACCAGATGATCTCGCCGCCGCGGTCTCGGACTTTGCAACCGACGGGTTGACGCTTCAAATGATTAGCAACCGCGGGACCAAAGTCTGGCCGAACGGGTCGCCGGAAACGTTCTTAAGCGACCACTGGACCTGCCGGTTTGTTGCCGACGGTCCACACACGGTGAGCCATCACGATGTTACGCGCCTGCTGAAAAATTGCGCCGACGAGGGCTTGGATTTTATCAAGGCGGAGCTGCTCTACAACTTCGACGGAAAGCCGGGGTACTCGCTCGCGCAAGGTCAGTAAGACGCGCGCCGCGCAGCAAGATG
>JALZBG010000234.1 GCA_030947645.1 Vulcanimicrobiota bacterium
CCACTGGCCTCGGCGTGGGTGGGCGGAGTTCTTCGTTGAGCTTGACGCATTCCGCCGTAATTGCTTTAGATTTCCGCCGTCCTTCCCCGGCATTGTTTGACGACTTCGAGCGTTATCGGGATGCGTTCTCCCCGCAAGACGAAGACATGTGGAGCGGACTGTCAGCGGCTGGCCGAAGCGATGTACCCGCCTACTTGGATTGGATTGAGCGATCTGCCAAAAATCGCAACCTGCCTGCAGGCATCGTTCCGATGGACACTTTTTGGGTTTTCACCCACGGCGAGATGGCCGGCGAGTTAACGATCCGGCATTACATCCGCGGATCGCTCTTGACCTATGGCGGACATGTGGGCTATTCCGTTCAGCCGAAGTTTCGCGGTCAAGGCGTCGCAACCGCGATGCTTCATTTCGCGCTCGATCGCCTACGAACGCTCGGCGAAGTCGAAGCGCTCATCACCTGCGGCGAAACTAACGCCGCGTCGGCGCGGGTTATTGAAAAATGCGGAGGCGTTCGCATCGTCGATGGTCGAAACACAGGACGTGTAAGCCGACGCTATTTGATTCCACTTAGCGAATAATCTGAAGCCTCGACGACCGACCCCTAACAAGCGCGACAGCTTTCCGCAAAACGTTCAGTGGTGGACGGTAGCAAGTGCGGCTTCTCGGCTACTAATCGCGTATACGTCCGAGAAGGCAGCGCGCCGTGAACCAACCGAGCAACGCGGTTACGACCATGTCATGCAAGTGACTGCGCCGTCGCTTTTCGGAAGCGCGCATCAGCGCACTCTTAGCCGAAGGCGCCTCCTTGGATGAACGCTCCGCCGTAGCGCAAGCCTGTCAATCACCAAACCGAACGGTGAAACTGAGGTTTGAGAGCGCGGGTTGAAACAGTTATGAACTTAACCATGACGGTGCCTAGAAGCGCCAAAGACAAATTACTCGGGCTGGTTTCGCTAAAACGGACCATCGATAAGGCCAAAGCGTTCAACGAAGGCAGGCTCGGTGAATACGATTACGACTGCCCACACGACAAGCCACTTTTCAAATTCTTGGGGACGGACGCACAAACGTTTGCCGAAAAAGTTCGCGAATTAGACACTGATGATGCGATCGCCCATTGGATCCACGGGGAGTACCTCGCGAAGAAAACATCCGCTGATATTGAAGCGTTCAACAAGGAACGGATGCATTGGCATCCCGAGGCGGGAACGCCGAGTCATGAATACTTCCTTACCCTTCGCGATGGAGTCGCACCCGGCCGAAGCGACATCGTAACCTGGTTCGATTTGTTGGACTTAGACGAAAAGCGGCCTGTGGCACACCCCAGCACGCTGTAAGCGGCCAATTCCACATCAGGCGGCGCACGGACCGGTCATTGCCGTCGCCCGCAGCCGCGCCTTTCCCACTTATCTTTTGCATGTGCTTCAGCGACGGTTTGCCACTGCATGTTGCTGGGAGCGTCGGCACCGCCGCAGGAAACCGGGATTATGTGGTCCACCACGTGTCCCGGCCAGCCGTGCGGGTGTCCCGTCAAGTGCCAAAACCGATGTTTTGCTAGGAGAGAGCGGTGATTACGGTGGTGGCGACGGTAACCAAAGTGCAAGTGCGGTTGCGGCGCGCGATGAAAACGTTGCGAATGCCGGTGATTATAATACGATGAGCGATGACTCCCGCTATGACGGCTGGCGAATGCATCGTTCGTCGTGCACAACAGTACGAGCGCCGTCAACGCGATCACCAGTCTACGGATTTGTCACCTTCTTTTCTTTGTTTGGCGGTCGGCGCGCGCGTCGCTCATGTTTGGACAAGCTCAACATCGCGCATATTCAGCGAAACAGCGGGAAACTGGCTACAAACTCAGTGTGAACGCCGTTTTGAAGGGACAGTGTACCACCGTGGGCGCGTGCAATCCATTGCGAAATCGATAGCCCTAGACCGGTCCCCTTGCCATCATCGCTGACCCTATAGAAACGTCCGAATATCTTCTCACGCAGCGCCTCCGGCACACCCGCACCGTCGTCCGACACGGTTAGATAGCCGCATTGCGCGTCCTCCTTGGTAGCAACATTGATTACGGTGCGGGCATGGCGTAGTGCGTTCTCGATCAAATTGCGCGTCAGCTCTTTGAGCCGTCGTTCGTCACCGTTGACGATCGCGCTGGCGGCCGTAACGTGAACGGTGAGACCCGTTTCACTCGCGGAGGTTTCCATCTCCGCAACGCACGCCTGCGCAATTGCGCCGAGGTCCACCGGTTCACAGTGCAGCGCCGCCGGATGCGGTGCTCGCGCCAACGTCAGCAGATCGCCGATGAGCTCGGATGCTTCCAGAGCAGTTTTTGAAATCATATCTAATGCGTGGCGCGCAGACGGCAGATTTTCCCCTCGTGCCGCCTGGGCGACTGTCGCTATTGTGGCAAGCGGAGACCGTAGTTCGTGTGCCGCATCAGCGGCAAACTGACGCTCGCGCTCCGTAGCAGCAAGAAGCGGAGCGATGGAAGTCCGTGCCAGCAAATACGAAGCCACACCCACGATAAAAAGCAAGGGAGCGTCCAAAGCCGCAATGGAAAACGCGACATGACGCATCGCGGACGCGTAGGCGGCGTGATACTCGGCCGTGCCCAAGGCGGGTTGCAATTCGCCGGCATAAACCTGAGCAACAAAAATGTATCCAACCGCGCTCAACGCAGCGAGAACGACGATGAAGATGGCGAGATACAGTAAAGCCAGCCGGGCGATCACGACGCTTTGCAGCGAT
>JALZBG010000098.1 GCA_030947645.1 Vulcanimicrobiota bacterium
ATAACCGGCAAGTGAGCGAACTATGGTACGAGGCGTATGAAAAACTGGTGCTCGCTCAGATGGAGGAGATTGTCGCGCAAACCCGGGACAGCTTCGGAGATTGCGCCATCGCGATTGTCCATCGCATGGGCACAATCGCCCCGGGAGAGACCAGCGTAGCTATCGCGGTCGCGACCCCCCATCGCCGCGAGGCGTTCCTGGCCTGTGAATTCGCAATCGACGCGCTCAAAGAACGAGCGGCCATCTGGAAGAAAGAGCATTTTACTGACGAGCGCGGTTCGGTGTGGCGCGAGAACCGCGGCGCGTTCGAGGCTGGCCGCTGAAGGTCGATCTCGTGCGGGTCGACGGAGCCCGCCAACGCGTAGCGGTTCTCGTGTACGAACCTCGCCGCTCGCGCGATGTTGCCCTGGTCGTCGGGCACGGCTATTCGAGCTCGAAGCACAATTTGGATTATCTCTGCGGTTTTCTCTCAAGCCATGGTTTTGCGGTTTACAGTCTTGATTTTCCAGGACACAAGTTAGGCGCAAGCGGAGGGCGGTTGGAAACTCCGCAAGACCTCGTGGATGTCATGGAAGCCGTGGTGCAATTTGCGCAACGGCGAGGCGTGGGTGACGTGCTCACCTTGGGCCACAGCATGGGTGCAATGACTGCGCTTCGCGCCGCTGCTCAAAACGGCGCAATCGCCGGCGTCATCTCAATCGCTACCGGCTATGGCCGGCCGACCGCACTTGCCGCACTGCAGGGCAGAGGAGTTACCGATTTACGTTCGTCGTACGTCGACGGTTTGACGCTAGCCGAAGTAGTTGGCGGGCTGGATGCGACGCTGGCCGCGGAGCTTCCGGAACTCGCGGGACGCCCGGTTCTGTACATTGCCGCAGAGCGTGACGCAATGGTCAGCATAAGCAGCGTTCGGGAACTGTTCAACCGCGGGCCGGAACCGAAGAATTTCGAGATCATCGCCGGCGACCATACTTCCGCAGGTGAAAATGCGCGAAGCACGGTCTTGCATTGGCTCAACGGACTGTACCCGCGCCCGTGAGACGCTATAGCCGGCACCTCCTTATTCCTGAAGTAGGTCTGTCTGGTCAAGAGCGGCTGGGGAGAGCGCGGGTGTTGTGCGTCGGCGCGGGAGGACTGGGTTCGCCGGTGCTTTCATATCTCGCAGCGGCGGGAGTCGGCCGTATCGGGGTGATGGACGACGATGTCGTCGACGAGACCAATTTGCAGCGTCAGACCTTGTTCACGATGAAGGACATCGGGCGGAGCAAGGCCGACGCCGCCGCTGCGCGGCTGCAATCTGCCAATCCTTCGATCTTTATTGACGCAATCCAACGCCGCTTTGAAGCCCGCAACGCACGCGAACTGGTGCGGCTCTACGATGTAGTCGTGGACTGCACCGATACGTTCGCTTCGCGGTATGCGATCAATGACGCTTGCGTGCTTGAGAAGAAGCCAAATGTGTACGGTTCGATTTTTCGGTTCGACGGACAGGTCTCCGTGTTCAGCGCCGCCGGACCGTGCTACCGCTGCCTTTTCCCGCATCCTCCACCGCCGGGCTCCGTCCCCAGTTGTGCGGAAGGCGGCGTGCTCGGAGCTCTGGCGGGAATCGTCGGAACGCTTCAGGCAAGCGAAGTGCTCAAGCTGCTGCTGCAGATCGGCGACCCTTTGCGCGGAAGACTGTTACTGGTGGATGCGCTCGGCGCGCGGCTCCGTGAATTTGCCCTGGAGCGCGACCCGGCGTGCGTCGTGTGCTCAGATGGCGCGACGTTGCGCGAAGTCCACGACCTCGTGCTGCCCTCCGGGAGCGGCTTTGCGCAGGTTGAACCGGAGCAGCTTGCGGAGTTACGGAATGTCATACTGCTTGACGTTCGCGAACCACACGAAGCGGCGCTGGGCGAAGTCCTCGGTTCCCTGCACATCCCCGCGTCTGAACTGGCCGCCCGTTTGCACGAGCTCGATACGGCGAACACCTACGTCGTGGCATGTCGCATCGGCGTCAAATCACGTTGGGCAATGCATCGTCTTGCGGACGCCGGTTTTCGAAATTTGTACCACCTGCGCGGCGGTCTGCTGGCTTACGCAGCGCTCCATAAGGACTTCGATTTCTTCTAGCGAACCGCAGCCGGCCATGCTCGAGGTAAGAGAGACAAGCTTCGCCGAGGTGAAGATCATCGTGCCGGAAGTTTTCAACGATGCTCGGGGATCTTTTGAAGAAGTGTTTTCGCGGCCGAAATATGCTGCAATCGGCATCCTCGATGAGTTCATTCAAGACAACGTGTCACGCTCAAGAAAAAACGTATTGCGGGGTATGCATTACGATCTGCGCATGGCGAAGTTAGTGCAAACGTTGCATGGCGCGATTTACGATGTTGTCGTTGACATGCGGGAGGATTCGAAGTTTTACAAAAAGTGGTTCGGTTGTCGCCTCACCGCAGAAAACCACTGGCAATTATACGTACCGGCAGGCTTTGCACACGGCTTCGTTACGCTTAGCGATGAGGCGCTGGTCATGTATAAGCAGTCAGCGACCTATGCGCCCGAGCAGGAGCGCCTCTTGCGCTGGGACGATCCCACCGTGGCCATCGAATGGCCGCCAGGGGCCGCCACCGCGGTTCTCTCCGCTAAAGATGCAGCAGGGCCGTGATCGAGCGCATCTTCGGCTCGACGCAACGCGCCGTTCCGCTCATCGGCCAGGGCACTTGGGACATACCGGAAAGGGGGACAGCCGCCTCGGCAGCAAAGCGCGCGCTACGTCGAGGGATTGAGCTTGGAATGGTGCACATCGACACCGCTGAGATGTACGGGAACGGCCGCGTGGAGGAGGCCGTCGCCGATGCGATTGCGGGCCTGCCCCGCGAGCAGTTGTTGCTCACTACCAAAGCGCTGCCGACAAATGCAACCTTTCGCGGGATTCTGGCTGCATGCGAGCGGTCGTTGCAACGCCTGAGAACGGATTACGTTGATTTGTATCTTTTGCACTGGCCAAGCGAATATCCATTAGCCGAAACGATGCGTGGCTTAGAGCAGTTGGTTGCTGACGGCAAATCGCGGGCAATCGGCGTCAGCAACTTCGACGTACGCCAGCTGCGCGTCGCGCAACGGCACTTGACGCGCGAAAAAATGGCCTGCAACCAAGTGCTGTATCATATGTATGAACGAGGCATCGAGCAGGAGCTTCTCCCGTATTGCACGGCACACGGCATTGCAGTTGTCGGCTATACCCCGTTTGGGCGCGGCAAATTTCCGAGCGCAGGAAGTCGTGAAGGAAAAGTGCTAGAGCACATCGGGACAAAGTATGGCAAAACGCCGCGTCAAGTGATTCTAAACTTTCTCACCCGCGAGCCCAGTACGTTCGCTATTCCCAAAGCTTCGACCGAGAAGCACGTAGAAGAAAATGCCGCTTCAGTCGGCTGGGAACTCTCCAGTGAAGATGTCGGGTCACTTGATGCCGCGTTTCCGGTTCGTTATCGTGGACGTCTCGCAACTCTCTGAAATTAAGGCACGCGCGATCGCGCGTGCCGCAGAACTTGGAGCAACGGGTGCCCGCGTTGCGTCCGCACGACGGGACAGCCTTACCGAAATGCGGATGCGTAGCGCCTTTTCGCGGGGGGATTTGATCACATGGCGCTACGATGATGACTATGCTGCGCGCAGCGCTGACCCGCAGACCTTGCTGCCGGATGCGAAAGCCGTCTTATGCGTCGCCGTGCCGTACGCAACGACGTCATCCCAGCTCCGGGCGAGTAGTGGACAGGTATCGAACTATGCGTGGTCGCTTGATTATCATCTGCGTATGCGCGAGCTGTTAAACGAGATCGCGCGAGTCATCGACGACATTGCCGGCGAACGCGTTACGGCGATCGCGTGCGATACCAAGCCCATTGCCGAACGAGCATTCGCCCAGGCTGCCGGCGTGGGCTGGATCGGCAAGCACACCAATCTTATTTCTCCCCAGCATGGCTCGTTTATCTTCTTGGGCGAAATCGTCACGAAGCTGGCGCTTCCCGCAGATGAACCGCTGCGCAAAACCTGCGGCAATTGCTCCCGCTGCGTCGATGTGTGTCCAACCGGCGCCTTACGTGGGGACTACACGATCGATGCCGGCAAATGCATCTCGGACCTGACGCAACGGACTGACGGCATCCCCCGCGCCCTTCGGCCCCTCATGGGGACGTGGGTGTGGGGTTGCGATTTATGCCAATTGGTTTGTCCGCCCACCAAGCGCCGTTCTCCGAATGCTGGACCGTCGTTCGCTCCGCTCACCCGGGACGTCGCTGCCCCCGAGCTCGTAGAGCTGCTGCACTTGCGCAGCAACACATATAAAAGGAAGTATCAAGCAACCGGCATGGGTTGGCGAGGAGCCGCCGTCTTGCGGCGAAACGCTGCGGTGGCGCTAGGCAACGGGCTGGATCGCGCAACCGTCCCAGCGCTCGAGCGCGCGCTTCAGGGGGACCGCCATCCGATGGTGCGCGGCCATGTTGCGTGGGCTCTTGGCCGCATCGCCTCAGGGGCTGCGCTGCGAGCACTGCAGGCACGCCGTAGCATTGAGCAAAACGCAACGGTACTTGAAGAGATCGCGGCCGCGTTCGAAACCATCCGTCCTGGGTGCCCGTTAAGGCGAGTATGAGGGGTTCGAGGATTATTGCTGCGCTAATTGTGCTTGCCGGTGCAGTTATGGACGTCAGGGGCGCCGGCGGGGCCGTTGACGCTTCAACCGGCGTTTTACAGCGGATGCTCGCGCTAAATTCTCATCTGCACGCTTATACGGCGCGAATTCATGTGGACATCGCGATGCGAACTTTTCCGTTCATCAGCCCCAGCTTGGACGGCAAATATTACCACAAAGAACCCAGCAAAGACGCGCTTGTCTTTGCTACGGTTCCGGCGCTCGCGAAGCAGTTTAATAAGGTTTATCCGCGCATCGAGAGTCCGGCGCGTTGGAATGCCGTCTATGCGGTTACCTTTGACGGTATAGAAAATGGGACAGCGTCGTTCAAGCTCGTTCCACGCATTCACGGACGCGTGGATCACATTGATGCAAAGGTCGATGTACAAACCGCAACCATCTCTCAGATGACATGGTACTATAACGACGGCGGTTACGCGGTGCTGAATCAGGAATATCAGCAAATTCGAGGCAACTACGTCCCCGCTCGCCAGACCGGACACGTCGATGTGCCGCACTATAAGGCGGACGTGGCTTCTTCTTTCACCAATTTTAAGATCAACCCGCGCATCCCGGACAGCATCTTTCGACAGTAGTATCGCTGCGGGCAGCGAACGGGAAAACAGTGGCCCTGGATACGATTGATGTGACCGGCGGGTTGGAGGATGAATTCCGGCGTTCGATCACCTACTTGAGGGTGTCGGTGACCGACAAATGTAACCTGCGCTGCATATACTGCATGCCCCCATCCGGGTTGCCTTGGATCCCTAACTCCCAGACTCTCACGTACGAAGAAATCGTGTCGCTCGTTGACGCGGCAGCTTCGGTTGGTGTGAGAAGCGTGCGTCTGACCGGTGGCGAACCGTTGGTTCGACCGGATCTGGCCCGGCTGATTCGCCGGCTGCGGGCAATCGATGGCATCGAAGATATTTCGCTTTCCACAAACGGTTTGCTGCTGCGCGAACATATCGAAGAGCTTCGATCCGCTGGATTGCGGCGAGTCAATATATCGCTCGATACCTTGCGCCCGGAACGTTTCTTTGTCATTGCGCGTCGCGATGGATTGGATCGTGTCTTAGACGCTCTGGACGCTGCGGTTGAATACGGATTGGAACCGGTAAAGCTTAACTGTGTGGTTATGCGCGGTCAAAACGATGATGAGATCGGCGATTTCGCAGCGCTGACTCGATCGCGTCCAATTTTCGTGCGCTTCATAGAGATGATGCCGGTGCCAGAAAACGTGGAACTGCAGCGTGACATGTACATCGGCGCCGGCGAGATTCTGCGTCGAGTCGAGCAGATCGCGCGGATCGCCCCCGTCACCGGCCCCACCGGGAACGGCCCCGCGCGCTACTTCAGCTTCGAGGGTGCGCCGGGTGCAGTCGGCGTGATCAGCCCCCTTTCGCACGATTATTGTCAAAGTTGCAACCGCGTGCGATTGAGCGCCGATGGCCGGCTTCGCCTATGTCTGTTCGGAGACTATGCACTCGATCTGCGCTCGGCGCTGCGCGGCGGCGCCTCGAGAAAACGCATCGTGGAGATGCTGCAAGCGAGCATGCTGATCAAACCCGAACGTCACCACCTTGAGCTTGGTAAAACCGCTTCAGCAATGCGCGCATTTTCGCAAATCGGCGGCTAGGAGCAAGCGCCGTCACGCCGGGGCTCGACGAAGCGTTAGTCGAAGTAGGGGGGGTACGAGATGGAGCACGTCTACCTAGCGACAGGAGCGTCGACCGCCCACGCCCGCATCGAAACCCTCGTTAAAGAGCATCAGGTCAAACTCGCACGGTACCTTCGCCGCATGCTGGGTGATTCGGAATTAGCACTGGACATTTCGCAGGAAGTGTTCCTGGCTGCCTACCGCACGCTGCAATCCGATCCCGAGCGTCCGCTGAGTGCCGGTTGGCTGTACAAAACTGCAACGAACAATGCGATTTCAGTCCTACGGAGGAAAAGGATCCTGCGTTTCTCTTCACTCGACCGTGACCGCGAAATGCGCGGTTTGCGCATTGACGAACGCAGTGTTGCGTCGCTCGATCTTCAGACGGCTTTGCGAAAGCTGCCTCCGGAACAGGTTGCCGCACTGATGCTCACCAGCTACGCGGGTTACTCATCCGGCGAGGCTGCTGCAATTTTAGGAACGAGTCCGCAAGCCGTACGTCAGCGCGTGTGCCGCGCCGTAAAAATATTGCGGCTCGTCATGCTGGAGAGCGCGTGAATCGTCCGCACGAACGAGCGGAGATCATAGCTGGTGCGATTGCACTCGGTGAAGCGACTGACGATGAACGTATTGAGTATCGCCGCCACCTGGCGGGATGTGCTCGGTGTTTGCATACTCTGGGCGGCGAACACGAACTCATTCGCGTCGGCGCACTCATCGGCGTCGCTCGCGAATCCGAAGTTTGGGAACCCGATGTACGCGGGGGTTTTATCAGCCGGTTGGGCGCAGCCCCACGCCGCTTCGTTACGTACGGCGTAAGTTTTTTGGCGGTGTGCCTATTGGTTTCGTTCCTCGGGCACCTGATAGTCGGTTCTCAACTAACGCAAATGAGGCCCTCTTTGCAAGACCCTCTGACCATTTCGTACGAAGGCAACAGGATTATTCTGGAGCGGCGCTCGGTTCGTGACCAGAAGCCCGCATTCAAGCCCCGACCGCAAGTTGTAGTCCATCATAACGTAGTACGCGCGATGGT
>JALZBG010000099.1 GCA_030947645.1 Vulcanimicrobiota bacterium
AAGCCAGTTGACGATTTCGCAAGACGACGACCAGCGGTGCGGAATAGAAGATGGAATGGTATCCTCCCGACACGATGCCGACCAACAACGCGAAGGCAAAGTTTTGGAGCGATCCACCACCCAATAGGAGCAGCGCGAGAAGCGTGATAACGACCGTTGCAAGCGTATTAATGGAACGCGTCATCGTTTGCAAAATGGAAGTATTCACGATGCGATCGTAAGGCTGCCCCGCCATAAGCTTGGTATTCTCACGTATTCGGTCGAGAATCACGATCGTATCCATGACAGAATATCCGATGACCGTCAGCACCGCGGCCAGAAAAGCGTCGTCCGCCCGTTTATCGAAGAGCGCGTAGATTCCGATCATCATGGCCGCATCGCGCGCCAGCGCGACCACGGTAACTAGTCCGAAGATGTAGTTCCACCCGAAGCGGAAGGCGATATAGACGAATTGGATCGAGATCGCGATGACGAGCGCCAAAATCGCTTTCATCAAATACTCGCGCCCGAGCGATGGACCAACAGATTCGATAGAAGACTGTGCGCGATCGACCGGCGCAACGGTGTTGAGGGTAGTCCATAGTTTGCTGGTATCGTTTCCGAGTGCCGTCTGCGTTTGAATCGTCCAGCGGTCGTTGCCGAGATCACCGGTTTTGCTGACCGTCGTTACTTTTTCGGGAACGACGCCGATAGTGCCCAGCGCGTTCTTAAGGTCCGTTTGCGAAACCGGTCTCTTGAACTTCACGCCCACATCGGTACCACCGGTGAATGACAATCCTAAACGCAGTGCGTGTGAAGGCTGAAAGCCGCCGCCCGGCGCATGCGTCGCATGCCAGAGCATAGCTAGAAGCCCGATAGCGATGACGGCGTACGAAACGAGGGAAACGGTGCGAAACCAGCCGACGACGTTCCAATTTCGATTTCTAAAGTACATCGCTTACGCTCCGTACGCTTTGGGCGAAGTTACCAAATCGTTGTCCACGATGACGTCAGTAAAGAACCGCGTGATAAACACCGCGGTCACCAGCGAAAATACCGTTCCCCAAAACAACGTGTAGGCAAAGCCTTTGACCGTTCCCGTGCCGAGCATGAATAGCACGCCGGCGCCCACAATCGTCGTGAAGTGGCTGTCAAACACGGCTGAGAATGCACGCGCAAACCCGGTGCGCACGGCCCCGCGCAACGTTTTACCGGCCCACAGCTCCTCTTTGAGCCGCTCGAAGATCAAGACGTTCGCGTCCACGGCCATTCCGATCGACAACACAAAGCCCGCGATTCCCGGTAGCGTTAATACCGCCTTGTTGGCGGCGAGCAACCCCAGCATCATCAACACGTACACGATCAATGCGACGTCTGCCAGCGCACCCGGCAGACGGTACATGACCAACATGAAGATTAGCACGAGCGCCAATCCGAACATCGAGGCATAAAGCGATTTCTGCAAGTCGATTTTGCCAAGAATCGGCCCAATAGTATCGTTTTCAATGATGGATACGGGGACCGGCAGCGCACCGGCATTCAGTTCGTTGGCAATCCGAACGACGTCGTCCTCGGTAAAAGAGCCGGTAATCTCACCGTCGCTGTAAATGGGACTATTGATGCTGGGAGCCGAGACGTAATGTTTGTCCAAATATATGCCGAGCAGTTTATGCAGATTTTTTTGAGTGAGCTCACCGAATTTCTTGCTGTCTTTGGTCTGGAAAAGAATTTTCGGCGCTCCGGTTTGCTGGTCGAAACCTGGTTGCGCACCCTTCAGATCGGCGCCCGAATACACCGTCGGACCTGAATCTTTGTAGGCGCCGTTGGGATCCTGGGCGTACTTATTGTCGCGCCTTGCCCGCGCATCGACGCTTTCCGGAACTATTTTGAACTCGAGAATCGCTACATCTTTAAGCACCTTTGTCGCCTGATCAGGGTTCTTGACCGCCGGAAGCTCGACGAGCAAACGATCCGTCCCGCTCCTGGTGATGATCGGCTCAGAAACGCCCAACCCATTGATGCGATTCTGAATCACTTGCTCGACCTGACCCTGGATTTGCGGCGTGATCCTCGTAACTTGCGAGCTCGTATTCAGCTCAAGCAGCACCCGAACGCCACCTTGCAGATCGAGACCAAGACGGATTTTCTTTTGAATCGGCAAGGCCGCCCACAAACAGAGACCGATCACTACCAAAATAAGGAGCGCTTTCAAGGGATTCTTTAATCTATTCGAGTTCATATCCGTCCAGGGGGAAAAACGTGCGTCAAACGGCCGAAGCCTGCGCCGGCTCCACGTTCATTACGTCAGCGGCCTTCAATTCCACTTCAGGCGGCAACTCAGCATACGAATAGACATCGACCTCAAGACCGCTTCGCCGTAAGAAGTCGGCCAGTGCAGGGCGCAGCGCCGTCGTGCAAACTACGGCGGCCACATTGCGGTCGCTGCGCTGCAGATACCGTTCGACGCGCTGGCGCAGCGCAAGCGCAATGGCAGGGTTGGGAGGGCTGGGTGCCGGTGATTCCGAGGGAGCCCAGCTCGCGCTTAATTCGCTCTCCAGTTCGGGCGCAAAGATGAACGGCTCCAAGGTTCGCCTGCCCAGGCGGCGCAACTGTAAGGGTACCAACACCCGACGCGCAGCCTCAGCGATCTCTCGCGCGTCGCGAGACGTTTGTGACGCCTCAGCCATCGCTTCCAGCGTCGCAAGCGGGTCTCGCGGCCACACCCGCTCGCGCAAAAGCATCAGGTAGGCTTTATGTACCGTAGAAACCGGCAATTGTTCGGAACCGACGTCTTTGAGCAGCGTGGGAACGGTCGCCCGCAAATGCTCGAGCAGCGTTTGCAGCTCTTGGCGTCCCAGGAGTTCCGCCGCGTGCGCGCGCGCCACCTCAGCGAGATGAGAACCTAGTATTGACACGGGGTCGAAGACGAGAGCTCCGCGCGTCGTCGCTTCTTCGCGTTGCTGTGGTGCGATCCACTGGGCCGGCAAATCGTACACGGGTTCTCGAACGCGTGCGCCGGCGAATTGATCCAGCACGCCTTCATCCGCGACCGCAAGCAACGCGCTCAGCCGAAGCGCGCCTTGGCCCGCCACTTCGTCTCGAATGCGCACAACATATGTATCGGGTTCGCGGGAAAGGTCGTCACGCAAGCGTACACCCGGCAAAACGATACCGATTTCCGATGCAAGAGCACGTCGAACTTCACCGACACGATCGAGCAGCTGTTCCGACGCTGGCGGCGTGAGCAGACTGCTCAAGTTGGCGCCGATGTCGATGGAAATTGCATCCACGCCTATGAGACCCAGCGCCATTTCGGGTCGGCGAATAGCTTGACGACGGGCGGCATCCCTCGCGTTTCGTTCCGCGGTCGTTCTTTCGCGCTTTTGCCGTTGCGCCAACGCTGCGGCGATAAATGTCGAAATACCCAAGATCAAAAACACGGGACGCGGTAAGGCAGGAACAAGCGCCAATCCAAAAACCAGGACCCCCGCGCAACGCAGGATCTCCGGGCGCGAAAACAGCTGCGTAGCGAGATCAAGGCCGAGCGAACCGTCGGCCGCAACGCGGGTGACCATCATGCCCATTGCGGTCGAAATGAGAAACGCAGGCAGGGTGGTGACTAGCGCGTTGCCGATCGAAAGCAACGCAAACGTGTTTAGTGCTTCGACTGCTGAAAGACCGTGATAGGCGATGCCGACAATGAGTCCACCCACCAAATTGAGAGCGACGATGATGAGCGCTGCCACCGCATCGCCCTTCACGAACTTTCCTGCACCATCCATCGCGCCGTAGAAGTCCGCTTCTTTTTGAACGAGTTGCCGTTTGAAGCGGGCGCCGTCTGCATCGAGCACGCCGGCATGCAGGTCAGCATCGATGGCCATTTGCTTACCTGGCATCGCATCAAGGGTAAAGCGCGCAGCCACTTCTGCAACGCGCTGCGAGCCAGCCGCGATGACGATGAATTGGATCGTGATCAAGATGGCGAACACGATGAACCCCACCACCAGATTGCCGCGCACGACGAACTCGCCAAAGGCCGGTATAATGGAACCGGCGCCCGCGGGCAGATGTCCTTGCGTCAGAATCAGGCGCGTCGCGGAAACGTCCAGCGATAAGCGGAAGAGAGTCGCCACTAAGAGCGCCGGCGCGAACGCCGAAAACTCAAGCGGATCAGAGATGCTCACGCTGATCAGCAACACGAGAGCAGATCCCATGATGTTGACGGCCAGCAATACGTCGAGCAGCCACACCGGTAACGGGACGACGAGGATAAGCACCAGCGAGAGCACGAGAGCGGCGAATCCGTACGTCGCCGGTCCCCTCAATCTACTGCCCCCGCGCGAGCCAGCGCGGCGACGATCTCCGCTACCGCCACATAGGTTTCTCGCGGAATGACTTGTCCGGCATCGCACGTCGCGTACAGTCCGCGAGCCAGTGCGACGTCCTGGACGATCGGAACGGCGTGCGCTTTCGCCAGCGCGCGCACGCGCAGCGCGGCCTGATCGGCGCTGCGCACCAGGACGCGCGGGACGGCGATATCCGGGGGCCGATATTCCAGAGCAATCGCAAGATGCGTCGGGTTGGTCACTACGAAGCTCGCATCTTTGATTCGCATAAGCGAGCCGGTTGAAAAAGAGCGTTGCAGCGCGCGCCGCCGACCACGCACCAGCGGATTTCCCTCGTGCTCTTTTCGATCGCGCTTGTACTGCTCGAACGACATCCGGAGCTTCTTCTTCCACCGCGAGAATTCGACGGTGAAGTCCAAACCGCTGAACGCAAAGCCAACCGCGCAAGCCGAGAACATCACCCGCAACACGGCTCGCCACCCGACGGTCCCTAGCCGTTCCGCGCTGCTGGAACCGACAGCGTCAACGAAGATGGCAAGCAGCGCTGGCGTCAGCACGCAAGCGCCGCACGCAAACGCGACCGTGGTTCGCAATGCGGAAATGAGCGTCTCGCGGGAGATGATGCGCTTCACGCCCCGCACGGGATCGAGCCTTTCAAACGAAAAGGTAAGGGGCCTCAGACGCAAACCGCCGCTTTGCCAAATCGTCACCGCGCAAGCCGCGGTCGCTGCGGCGGCCGCCGGCAGCGCCGTGAAGACGCCAAGCATCGCGACGGCTCCAAATGAACTCGGCGCAGCGACGCGTGAAGCCAATTGAGCGATCGCGCAACCCATCATGGATCCGATGGGTCCTACGACGGCGCATAATGCGAGGGTTGCGCAAGCAAAGGCTGCGACGGCGGACAGTTCGGTTGAACGAGCAACATTGCCCTCACGCTTTGCCCGCTCAACGTGACTGGAAGTAGCTTCGAATTGCTTTTCACTGTCTGAAGGTTCACCCATCCGCTCACTTCACGAACGGCAACCGGAGCCAAGGGTGAGCGGCAACGGGAAAGATGACCGGCACCGCAGCCAGCGTAGCGAGCAAGGCGACTGCAAACACAATTTGAAACGACAGCGTAAAGCTTGAAAAGCGCGGGACCACGCGCGTCAACGCTCCTAACGCAACTTGCGCAACGAACGTTACTACGATCGCGGGGGCTGCCGTAAGGATCGCCGCTTTCACGATCAGCAATGGTAATGAAAGGGCAAAAAGGTACATTGGTTGAGCCGCGACCACGCTGCCCGGCGGTAATCGTTCCAAACTGTCCGCTAAGATGCGAATAACGAAGTGATAGCCATCTAACAGAAAGAAACCACCCAGGAACACGAGCGACCAAACTCTTCCGAAACCGCTTCCGGCAACCACGGCGGCGTTGGGCACGCTTCCGCGAATGCCGACGTAATCGTCCAAAGCCCGCCCGCCGGCATACGCGCCGTCGTACAGCACTGAAGCGGCGATGCCGATCGCCGCTCCCACAGCGACTTCGCCCACAATTGCGAAGACGAATACCATACCGGCCGCTGCGCTAGCTGCAGGCGAGCCGCCAACGAGCCCCATCGTCAAGACTGCTGCTAGCCCTGCGCGCAAAAAGGCAGGTACGCTTGGATGCGAAAAACCGGGCGCGCGAAACACAAACCCTGCGCAGCGGGCAAATGTTAGGACTTCGATCTGCGTCACTGACGTACGATAGCGGGAATCTGCTGCAGCGCCTCGCTAAACAGTCCTGCGCAGAGGTGCATGCCGAACGGACCGAACACTGCGAGAGTCAACCCGACGGCAAACAGTTTGGGCAGCAGGGAAAGCGTTTGTTCTTGAATCTGCGTTGCCGCTTGCACGATTGCGACGAGGGCCCCCACGAGCGTTGCCAGCGAGAGGACCGGCAAACACAAGATCGCCGCAACAATCAACGCTTCGTGCAAAAGCTGATCGAACGCATCCATGCGTCCGATCGTACCGGTGACGTGTTACCGAATTACGACGCGGTAATTACTGAAGACGGCCGGCTCATCGAAAGCGTGAGATCGCGCCAAGCATTAGCCGCTAGAAGCGCGGAAACGACTGCGCGCGTCGCCGGCGATCGATTGAGCGTGTAAAAATGGATGCCGGGAGCGCCCCGCGAGAGCAACTCGAAACATTGCAACGTCGCGTATGCGACGCCCAAGTCCTCAACGGCCTCCGGCTCTCCCGCTCGCAGACGTAGCGCTGCCAGAAGTTTGGGCGGAATGCTTGCTCCACACATGGCGGTCATCCGCGCGATTTGCTCGTAATTCGTTATCGGCATGATTCCGGGCAGTATTGGGACGGTGATTCCCACAGCGCGCGCCCGGCGTACAAACTCAAAGTACTTCTCGTTATCGAAAAAAAGCTGGGAAATAAGAAACTCGACGCCCGCTTCAACCTTTGTTGCGAGGTTCATCAGATCGGCATCACTATCGATAGACTCGGGGTGCTTTTCCGGATAGCAGGCGCCTCCGACGCAAAAATCAAACTCGGCAGCGATCATTTTTGCCATGTCCGAAGCATGCGCGAAACCACCGGGCGCGACCGTAAAGCCAGCATCGCCTTTGGGAGGATCCCCTCGTAAAGCGAGCACGTTCTCAATCCCTGAATCCGCGAGATCTCCGAAAAGCTCCCGTAATTCGCTGCGCGAGCTTCCGACGCACGTAACGTGAGCCATAACGGGGAGACCAATGTCGGTGCCGATGCGTTTCGCCAGCTCTATCGTTCGTACACGGGTGGAACCCCCGGCGCCGTACGTTATTGAGACGAATGCGGGTCGCAGCGGGCGCAGCGTTTCGATAGTGGCCAGCAGCGTTGCCGCACCATTGTCGCTTTTCGGCGGAAAGAACTCGAAAGAGAAGAATGGCCGGGTTGAGTCGAGTGACTCGCGGATCCGCATGTTATGCGATTTAGCGAAAACTCGAGACGACGCCTCCGCACACGAGTGCCCAAC
>JALZBG010000100.1 GCA_030947645.1 Vulcanimicrobiota bacterium
GCATTTTATGGCGTGCCGGTGGAGCTCGCAACAGGAGCAGGACTGGGAGATGCAGCGGGGAGCTCGTCACCGTACAGCACCAACGAATACGTGTGGCCTTTCGGCAGCGTGATTTTCGGGAATTTGAAGGTAAAGGTCAACGTGCTTTTGTCTTTACTTAGTTCGGACTTCGGCAGCGAATAGAGCGGGATTCTTTTCTTTTTCTTTTCCTCGAACAATTGCAACGCAAATCCGCGATCCGGAATCTGCGCAGCGGGCAAGGTGAAGGCTGCGATAGACAGCCCGCTTATGTGAAAGTCCCCCGAGGGTTTGAGGGTGACCCGAACGAGCGCCGTGGTAGCAGCGGCTTTGGGATTGTGGTTGACCATGGGCGGCGCATCCTTCGGCTGCGCGGCCAGCCTCAGAACCATGGACGGCCCGCTGATGGGCGTTGCGGTTGCGGCGGGGCTTGCAGAAATGTCCGGACTTGCCGCTGCTGTCGCAATCGCGGTCGAGGTTGGAATTGCACTGGGCGTTGCACTCGCCTCGGTCGACGGCACGTTGAAACTAAGAACGCAGCCAAACCCGTCGACGTCCGGGCATTTTAAGCCTGTCGGTGCATCGGCCAGCGCCACGGTGGCGGTATCCGGCGAGGTTGAGGACGCAGCGCTGGCCACAGGTGCGAGCGGTGCGTTGGGGCCTGGAGAGCCGTTTTCAGGCGGCATGCCCACGGGACCGTTTGCCGTTCCGGGCAAAGCGGTGCCGCTGCCAAAGTTTCCCTGACATGCAACCATGCTCAGCACTGCAAAAACGCCCAAGATGCGGTTATCGATCATAGTTTTCCCATGACTTTCGTGCGAAGTTCGTTTGTGAATTCCTCGATGCTTTGAGGAGCACGTCTTTGGTCCACGCCTCGTTCGTTCACGTTAACGGTTCCATGAGCCATCTCGTTGTTGCCGACGACTAGAATGTACGGAATCTTTTGGGTTTTCCAGTGCCGGATCTTGTAGTTGAGCCTTTCATCGGAATCATCTATCGAAATGCGGAAACCACTGTGCTTCAAACGGTCCCCGACCGCAGAGGCGTACTCCCGTTGATGCTCGGAAACTGGAGTAATCACCGCTTGTATCGGAGCCAGCCAGGCCGGGAAGTTTCCGGCAAAGTGCTCGATCAACACTCCGAAAAATCGCTCCAGAGAACCGGCCAGTGCGCGATGAACCATGACCGGCCGTTGATCTGAGCCGTCACTGGACCGGTATTTCAGATCGAATCGCTCGGGCAGCATGAAATCGATTTGCACCGTACCCAATTGCCATTTGCGTCCGATGGCATCGGAAAGCTGAATGTCCAGCTTTGGGCCATAGAACGCACCGCCGCCCTGGTCAACGTCATAGGGCAGATCGTGGGATTCAAGAGCCCGTCTGATGGCGGCTTCGGCAATCTCATCGGTGGAAGCTCGGTTTGCTCGTGTTGAGAGAAAGTATCTAAATTCGCTGAACTGGAACGCGCGCATCAAGCGCAGTGCTTCGTCCAGGGTCTGTTCGAATTCTCCATAGAGTTGTTCAACAGTGCAGAAGATATGCGCGTCGTCTTGGGTGAACCCGCGCACGCGCGTCAAACCATGTAACACGCCACTGCGCTCGAATCGGTACACCGTTCCAAACTCGGAAAAACGCAGCGGTAAGTCGCGGTACGAGTGTTGACGGCTCTTGTATATGAGGATATGTCCCGGACAATTCATCGGCTTCAAACGGAAGCGCTGACCCTCAGCATCGACCGGGCCGAACATATCTTGGCCGAAGTTCTCTAAGTGACCGGAGGTATCATATACCTTTTCGCTGACGATGTGCGGCGTGATCACCGGTTGGTATCCGCGCTCCCGCAGGCCATCCCGGATAAATTCCTCGATGATGCCGCGCACGATCGCTCCATTCGGGTGCCAAAATATTAAGCCGCCGCCGGCGTCTTCCTGGATGCTATACAGCTCTAGTTCCGCGCCGAGTTTGCGGTGATCGCGTTTGGCCGCTTCCTCGAGCATGAGCAAGTATTCTCGCAGTTCTTGCTCAGTTTGAAATGCGGTGCCGTAAATGCGTTGCAGCATGGGATTGTGCTCATCGCCACGCCAGTACGCGCCCGCAACGCTGGTCAGTTTGACCGCTCCGATATCGCCGGTACGATCGGCATGACCGCCGCGGCACAAATCCGTGAACTCACCGATGGTATACAACGTTATGGGCTGGTCCGCGGGGATCTCACGCGCAATCTCAAGTTTATACGGATTGTCTTGGAAGCGCTGGAGTGCCGTCCGCCGCGTGACCTCTTCGCCCTGCATTACATAGTTGGCAGCGATGATCTCATCCATGCGAACTTCCAGACTCTCCAAATCCGAGGCCGTGAACGGTTGCTGTCGATCGAAATCGTAGTAAAACCCGTTTTCGATCGCCGGCCCAATGGTCGGTTTTGCTTCCGGAAACAGATCGTGCACCGCGTACGCCAAGACGTGTGCCGCCGTATGCCGCAGATCTGCCAGCGAGAGACTTGGGTTCTTGTTTTCAGGAGGGGAAATCATCTACGCTAAAGTTTATCGGCCGGTGAGCCTTGTCATGCCAGGCCGATTCATGGGAACAAGCTGTTTATGAGCATCACCAGGGCGAGCGCCGAGGGCAGCATGACCATCGGCGACATGACGGTTAGGCGCAGTGGCTTGGGAGCAATGCGGCTTTGCGGTCCAGGCGTTTGGGGCTGGCCCGAGGACCAGCCCAACGCGCTTGCAGTATTGCGGCGCGCGGTCGAACTTGGAGTCAATTTCATAGATACGGCTGACGCGTACGGCCCACACGTGAATGAAGAGCAAATCGCTCAAGCGCTGCATCCCTATGATGCCGCCCTGGTCGTTGCTACGAAAGGTGGTTGCACGCGCAGCGGTCCCGGGCAATGGGGTCGAGACTGCCGCCCCGAGCGCCTCAAGCAAGCCTGCGAACAGAGTTTGCGCAGGCTCAAACTAGAGAAAATCGATCTCTATCAGTTGCACGCGGTTGACCCCAAGGTACCCTTCGCGGAGCAGGTGGGGGCCCTGCGCGATCTGCAACAGGAGGGGAAAATCCGGCACATCGGACTTTCAAATGTGGACATTGACGAGCTGGCTGCTGCGCGGGGGGTGGCGACGATTGTATCCGTGCAGAACCGGTACAATGTAGGCGATCGAGCATCCGAGACGGTGCTGGAAGCATGTGAGCGCGATAGCATCGCCTTCATCCCTTGGTTCCCCCTCGACGCGGGCGATATTGAGAAGAATGCCGCCTTGAACGACCTCGCTCGCGCAAAAAACGCCACTCCCTGGCAACTTGCCCTGGCGTGGCTTTTGCACCGCTCTCCGGTGATGTTACCCATACCCGGCACGTCATCGCTGGCGCACTTGGAAGAAAATGTAGCCGCGTCGCTCATCGAGCTGAGCACTGAGGAATTCAAAAAGCTCGCATAAAGCGAGCTTTTCATGCGATGGTGGGCACGAGAGGTTTCGAACCTCTGACCCCTACAGTGTCAATGTAGTGCTCTCCCCCTGAGCTACGCGCCCGGCCGCGACTGGACACTTCGTCGAGCCAAAAGAATTCCGCTTTTTTAGTTTGGCCGCGTGATGAGGGCCGAAAGCCCCAAATACCCTCTGCCTGGGGGGTGCCGAAGGACTGTTTTATTTGTTATAAACAGGCATTGGATTTCTGACCCCCGCCCCGGCTAACAGCCCGCGTTCCTTCACTATCTACTTACTTCCCAGAAAGACGGAGCCACAATGATCGCCACCGATGCCGTTAAGATCTATCTCGTCGAGGGCCAAGCGCTCTTCGGCAAAGCCCTGTGTCAACTGTTCGCTCTCGATCCGGCTCTCCGCGTCGTTGGGGACTCAGAAGCGGTTGTGGCGGCTCCCATCAGTAAAGCCCGCCCCGATGTAATCGTGCTCGATCTGGATGGCCATTCCCAGGACCTAGACCAAGCCATGAGCTGCTGCCGCGAAGCCGCTCCACAAGCGCAGGTTTGCCTTCTCTCGATGAAATCGCAGCCCGAAGTCATGCAGCGCTGCCTCGCTGCGGGCGCCCAGGGCTACATCATTAAAGATATTACGCCCACGGAGTTGATAAGCGCCGTAAAGATGGTCGCGGCGGGGCACACCTACGTGGATCCACGGGTTGCCGGTGGGCTGTTACGCCGTCGCAGTATGTCCACTGCGCGCGATCTCAACGAACTCTCAGTCCGCGAAATCGATGTTATCCGTCTTATCGCCGAAGGACTTTCCAACAAAGAGATCAGCGATCGCCTGACTCTTTCAGAGAAGACCGTGAAAAATCACATCAGCCGCATCTTCTCTAAACTCAACATTTGTGCGCGCACCCAAGCCGCAGTGCACGCAATAAAAACCGGACTCGTCTAAGATTACGATGCACTGCGTAGTCGCAGTGCATCGTATATGGGACCTGCGTGGTGGGCGACTCTTTCGATCATGCCGACTTCTGAGGAGTCGAAATCCGTCCCGTTCAGATGAGCTCCATAAAAGATAATTCCGGGATTTGACGATCGCAAATGAGGGGAACCGAAAGGTGGTTGCGAGGAATATCTCGAGATCGTCCCATTCCTCATCTTCGATTCGAAAATCTTCGCCTTCCGGTTGAAAACCTTGCTGATTACGTTCGAGCCGAAAGGCATCGACGAGGCAAACATCGGTCAACGAAAAGTTTGGCTCCGTTTCAAAAGTCAGACTCCCGATCAAGTACTGCAGCAAGCCCGAATTCAAGGCGTCTTTCTCCCGAACGATGTAGTTGCGATGCGGCAGGGCGGCCGCGGGTTCTTTGCAATTGACCCCACGGGTAACGCAGTATATTTCGGTACGCCTTAGCGCGATACACTGACATTTTGAAAATGCGCGTTGACAAACGCGACGAACGCGTGGTAAGCTTCGACGGGTCAAGCGTTGTCTTGACTCGATACGCTCCAAGAAAGGAGTAACGATGGCCCACCTGATTTCAGTGCAAGCCCGCACCACCGTTGTTACTCATACCCTAGTGCGCGGTCGTGAGTGCCCGGGGGCCACAGCCTGCACAATGGCCAGCGTCGACGCGGGCCGGGAGCGTTCTTTGGAGTGTGGTTCGACGTAACACAGCGTTACGAGAAATCACGTACCGAAGGCCTCCGCACAAACCGGGGGCTTTTTTATTGCATGTTTGTTCACTGAGGAGGCGTTTATGGAAAACTGGATTCGAGCAGAAGTCCATCAGCGCCGCGATGAGATGTTTTTGTTCGTTTCAAGAGCCCGGCTGCATCGTCTATCACGTAGCGAGCCGGAAACGATTCGCGGCCGCATAGCGGATAGCGCGCTTATGATAAGCGACCTGCTCGCGAATTTTGCTCAAGCTGTACGCCAGAAGGCGTAACCCTTGCTGCAAATACCGCGGTGATCGTACCGTAGCGACCGCCAAACGCGACGGTGCGATTGCCGCAGTGATGGCTAGAGCTGGGTGATGTCCAAGGAGGTATCATTGTGCTCCCAAGCCGCCTCGAATTGGCGCTGAACGGAGCGAGCTTCGAGCTTATTTTCGGCAGCCAGCGTCTTCCAGAGGCCGAACAGTGCTCTACCGCCGTGGGGATGGGCTCGCAGAGCCTTGCGAAATGCCGTCTCGCTTTTGCCGAATTGGTTCATGCGAAAATACAAGGCGCCTAGCGCTTCATCCGGCGGATAAAAGTATGGATATTCACCGGTGTCTACTCGCTGATCTAACGCTTGCGCCCGCAGCAGGAGTGTTTCTGCGCTAGGAAGGTCGCTGCGCGCAATGGCTATTTTCGCCGCAAGAAGATCCCGGGATAAGGCATCGCCGCCGTTTGCTTTCTTGAGTGCTTCGAGCTGCTTTTGCGCTTCCCCGAGATTGCCCGTTGCCGCCAAGCCAATCCCTCGCGCAAATCGCAGCACGTCGCTGGCTTGCGCGGGGTGCAGCCGTAGGACGTCGTCCCAGCGATAGAAGCGAACCATCGTGAGGACCGATGCGTCCGAGTAATGGAAGTGCTCGTCGAGGCGCCGGCTTAACTGCAGCGCATCACCGTAGTTGCCGAGCATGCGCAATGCGGTCAGGCCAACGCTCACATCGTGGCTCCAATAGTTATCGTGCGTTGCGTTGTGGTCGGAGGCAAGGTAGGCATCAAAGAGTCGGATCGCTTCGCGGCTTGCGACGGCAGCTACCGCATAGTTTCCTGTCTCGTTGAATGTGTGCGCCGGCATATGTGCGAGGTGCTCTGCGGCGGGAGCAAAATTCATTTGCGAAAGCCGGCGGGCACTTGGCAACGCGGCTTCGGGGTTCGCTGCTGAATCAAACAAATGGATGAACAAGTGATTGGCCCCGATATGCATGGGAGTTCGCAGCAAGACCGTTCGCAAGGTGGTCCACATGGTCGCCACTTCGGCGGTCCGGGGCGAGCCGTCGGTGTTCCATAAATCCGCTCTGCCGCTTTGTTCGAGCAGCGCTTCAGCATTGAGCGTCAGGGCATCGTCATCGCTTGGATACCGCGACGCCAACTCAGCCATTGCGCTGCGATACCGGGCCTCGTCCGCTTCGCGGTCCTTGAACTGATGCGCGTACCGGAGTGAAAGTGCCTGGATGTACGCTCGCTCGGAGGGATTCGCGGAATTTTCGAGCGAGCGCGCTGTTCTCAAGGCGTCGGCTGCCCGCTTGAAACCATCTTCGGTCAGGGGCGTATTCAAGTCCGCGCCGGCCGCCAGTGCGATTCCGTAGTAGGCCATCGCGAGATGGGAATCCAGCGCTATTGCCCGATCGAACAACGGTATCGCTTCGGCACCGTTGTACGAATAATAGAGCGTGAGGGCTTGATCGAAGTATTGCTGCGCCAGTTCGTTCTGCGTTGAAACCGCGTGGTGCGCCGTCGCGTAAGGTTTGAGGCCGCCTGCAAGCACCGGCAGACTTACGAGAAAGGTGATGGTGCGAAAGAAAGCGGGCATCAAGGTTAGTGGGCGTTTGCCTCTCGGCGCCGGATGGACTTCTTCAATAACTTCGTCGTGCGGTCGCTGTCACTTTCCCTCAAACGATTCTTGAGCAACGCCAGCACAACTCGTTCCTCCCTCCTCAGAGCGATCGAGGGCGTTTTCAAGTCTTCGACCACCGCCGGCGGCAGTTGCTTCAACGCGCCACCTTCCATGTAGCTCTCGATGACCGTCGGATGAATGTAGCACTTGCGGCACACCGCGGGCGTATTACCAAGACGCTGCGCCACGTTTTTAATGACTTCGTTCACGGTCTTTTTCCCTGCGGCTGCGGACTCGATTGGGTCCTGCGCCGCCAGC
>JALZBG010000003.1 GCA_030947645.1 Vulcanimicrobiota bacterium
GTTATGGCGCATGTTTTTCGAATACGCCACAGGTGGTGCGTCCCGCGTGGGCGTTGGAACGTCGAAGGATTTAGAAGGCACGTGGGAATTGGATGCATCGGTGTTGCAAATACGGCCGGGCAGCTGCGACAGCTGGCATCTTAGCCCAGGTCCCGTGGTAAATCACGAGGGGTTTCCTGTAATGTTTTACAATGGTGCGACAAAAGACGCAAATTGGCGCATCGCTTGGGCACTCTTTGACAAGACGTACGGGCAGGTTCTCGCCCGCAGCGAGAACGCTCTGATTATACCCCCGCCTCCCCAGGGGGACGACACCGATATCGCATTCGCGGCGTCGGCCGTGCAAGTCAACGGCAAACTTTGGCTTTACTATTCCATAGCAGACCAGAAGATGAAGCGGGCTACATTGACGGTTCGTTGATGTCCTCGCCCATGCGTGATGCAATCTCGCCGACGAATGCCTTCCCATATCTTTGCAGCTTTACGTCACCGACACCGCTGACGTTCAGAAACGCTGACTGCGTTGCCGGCTTGAGGCGCGCCATTTCGCGCAGCGTGGCGTCCGAGAAGACGACGTAGGGCGGCACGCCCTGCTTGTCCGCGATGCTCTTGCGCAGCCGCCGAAGCGCTTCAAAAAGATCGTGGTCCCCCGAATGCGTGGCAAGCGCGCTCTGCGCTTTACGGCCTTTCTTCGACCGAGCGAGCGCGCGTGGTTTTGCGAATTCGAATGAACGCTGTTCTTTAAGCGCCCGCAGCCCTTCGTCGGTCAGCACCAGCGTTCGGTGTTCAGTTTCCTGTTCGACATAGCCGAGCCGTAGGAGCTCAGAGAGAAGCGCAAACCATTCCGTCTTGCTGTGCTCTTTCCCGATCCCGAATGTCGAAAGCGTGTCATGACCCAGCGTCAACAGTTTCTCCGTTTTTGTTCCGAGGAGAATATCAACGATGTGGTTTTTCCCCGCCGAGAAACCGCTGCGGGCTCGAACCCGGTACAGACATGAGAGTACTTTTTGGGCCCCCACCGTACCGTCCATCCGTTCTGGCGGCGCTAGGCAATTGTCGCAGTTCCCGCAGTCGTCGGTCACGTCTACTTCACCGAAGTATCGCAGTAAGTAGGCGCGCCTGCAGTGAGGCGTCGCTGCAAAGTCGAGCATCTTGCGCAGCAGCCGATTCGCTTGCTCCCGCTCGTGCGGATCTTGGACCTGACGAATGAAATGCCGCTGCTTGGCGGCATCGCCACCGCTGAAGAACAATACGCAGTCACTGGGCAAACCATCGCGTCCCGCGCGCCCGCTCTCCTGATAGTAACCTTCAACGTTTTTGGGAAGATCGTAATGCACGACGTAGCGCACGTTGGGCTTGTCGATCCCCATGCCGAACGCGATGGTCGCGCAAACGACTGGGACTTCATCTCGAATGAACAACTCTTGGTTCTTGGAGCGGCGGCTTGGCAAAAGCCCTGCATGATAGGGAACGGCGGGGATTCCGTGTGCGCTCAACCGGTCGGCAAGATCTTCGGCAGAGGCGCGGCTTTGCGTATAGACGATGCCGCTCTCGGATGAACGAGCCGCACACCAAGACAGTAGTTGCTTCCAGGCGTCATGCTTCTCAAAAACGCTGTACCGCAAATTGGGCCGGTTAAAGCTTCCAATGAAACGCAGCGGCTCGCGCAGATTAAGGAACCTTCCGATATCGACGCGCACGCGGTCCGTGGCGGTAGCTGTGAGCGCCAGTATCGGCGCATTGGGATAACGCTCGCGCAACGCGGCGATGCGACGATATTCCGGACGAAAATCATGGCCCCACTCGCTGACGCAATGCGCCTCGTCAACAGCGATGCGTTGGACGTTCCAGCGGTCCAGGCTGGTCTGAAACCCACCAACTGCTATTCTCTCCGGCGCGACATACAATAGGCGGTACTCACCGCGGTCGAGCCTTTGCATGCGATCTGCAATGACCCGCTCATCTAGCGAACTGTTGAGAAACGTGGACGGAATACCGTTGGCGGACAGTCCGTCGACCTGATCTTTCATAAGCGCGATGAGCGGGGAGATCACGAGCGTTAGCCCCGGTTCAAGCATTGCGGGCAGTTGGTAGCACAACGATTTGCCGCCACCGGTCGGCAGAAGCGCAAGCACGTCCTTCCCGGCGAGGGTGCTCTGGCAAATTTCACGCTGCAACGGACGGAAGGTGTCGTATCCAAAATAATGTTTGAGCGCGTCATCCGCGGTCATCGTCGTCTGCACGACCTGCTATTCACGACGCAAGCGGCGAACACCCATTCATAATGGCGGCGGCGATAAACCACCAGGGGTTACGACGCGTGTCTCATAACGGCGTGACGAGTGATCGAGTACGACGTTGTTGTAGCGGGAATCGGCGGGATGGGCAGCGCCGCTTTGGCGCATTGCGCTTCCCGCGGCGCTACAGTGTTGGGTATCGAGCAATACGCGCCGCTGCATCGGCTCGGTGCGTCAACCGGCAAGACGCGGATCATTCGACGGGCGTACTTCGAAGATGTGGCATACGTGCCTTTGCTCGTCCGCGCTTACGATTTATGGCACGAGTTGGAAGCTGCGACGGGCTATCACGTTCTGTTTACAAACGGACTCCTTACCGTCGGATACGAAGACAGTGCGACCATCGAGAAGGCCTGGCATGCCGTGCAACGGCACGCTTTGCCGGCAGAATTCTGGACCTCTCATGAGATCTGCGCGCGTTACCCTGCTTTACGACCGCGTCGAGACGAGGTGGCAATCTTTGAGAAAGACGGTGGGTATGTAGTTCCTGAAGCCGCTATCGCCGCCCACATGTCCCTTGCGATCGAGCGCGGAGCAGAGATGCAATTCGGCATTGCCGTGCAACAATGGCAGCACGAGAAAGACGGCATTGCGCTGGTGCTTTCAAACAAACGCGTCTTGCGCTGCGCGCGACTGATTTTGACACTCGGTCCGTGGTTTTCACAAACGCTCGAATCACTCGGCGTGCCGATTCGCGTGCAACGTAACGTGCAACTTTGGTTTACACCATCAGGCGGCAGCTTCGGGCCCAGCGAGTTTCCGACGTTTCTGCTTGATCGTCGTGACTTACCAGCGTATTGCTACGGCTTTCCGGATGTCGGCGATGGCGTTAAGGCGGCCTTTCATGCGTACGGACCGATGACAACACCCGATTCAATCGATCGAACAATTGACAAGGATGCGGACGTTGAACCGGTCGCGCGCGCACTCCAGGAGTGGGCGCCCGGTGCTGCCGGCATAGTACGCGATGCCAAGGCCTGCATGTACACATTGACGCCGGATCAGGACTTTATCATCGACCACCATCCGGAGGACGAACGCATCGTACTGTGTGGCGGGTTCTCAGGGCACGGTTTTAAGTTCGCAAGCGTCGTGGGAGAAATTGCCGCCCAGCTCGCGCTCGACGGCGCGACGACGCACGCCATCGACTTTCTTTCGTTCCGGCGATTTGCGAAATCGAGCACACAGGCGTGACTTCCAACGATGCGCTGGTTGAAACCGATGCGTTGCAATTGCGCCGCAGTCTGGGCTTAGTCGACGTTACCTTATTTTTCATCATCGCCGGTTCGAATTTACAGTGGGTTGCAACGGCCGCCGCAGCCGGGCCTAGTTCGTTGCCCGTTTGGCTGATCGGCGCTGCGGGCTTATTTTTGCCGCTTGCCATCGTCGTCGTGTTCTTGTCGTCGCGCTATCCCGATGAAGGCGGACTGTACGTGTGGAGCAAGCGCGCTTTCGGGCCGTTCGCCGGGTTCATTACCGGATGGACGTATTGGACGAGCAATCTTCCGTATTTCCCGGCGCTACTGTACTTCACCGCGGGCAACGCGCTTTTCATCATGGGAGCAAGTACCGGACCCCTCTCCAAGTCACCATTGTATTTCATCGTCATTGCACTGCTGGGGCTTGCGCTCGCTACTGCTTTGAACGTGTTCGGCCTCGATGTCGGGAAGTGGCTCAACAATATTGGAGCCGCAAGCCGCTGGCTGACGACCCTGTTGTTGATCGCTCTAGGTGCCCTGGCCTGGTGGCGATTCGGACCGGCGACGCACATTACCGTACAAACGATGCGTCCGGGTTTACACGTCAAAGATCTTGTTTTTTGGTCCACCATCGCGTTCGCGTGGACGGGATTGGAAGCCGTTTCCTTCATGTCCGGCGAGATCAAAGATGCCCGCCGGACTGTCCCGCGCGGTCTGGCGATCGCAGCGCCGGTTATTGGGGCAATCTATCTATTGGGAACGGCCAGCGTCCTCGCGGCGCTTCCGCCCGAGAAAGTAAGTGGGCTGTACGGCGTCATGCAGGCGGTCGGACACGGCGCAACATCCAACGGTTGGTTTCTCTTAACGCCGATTGCGGCCATACTCGTCACCATAAGCTGCTTGGGCAGCGCCGGAGCGTGGCTCGGAGCAGTGGCGCGCATTCCATTCGTTGCAGGCATCGATCGGTATTTGCCCGACGCCTTCGGAAAAATGCACCCGCGGTGGGGATCACCGGTTGTCCCCTTGATTACTCAAGCGGCAATCGCCGGACTCGTTATCGTGCTCAGTCAAGGTGGCACGACGGTTGGTGGCGCTTACGATGTGTTGGTGAGCACCACAGTACTCATCACAATGCTGCCATTTCTGTTTCTCTTTGCATCGGCGATCAAGCTCTGCGGTGAACAGCGCGCCGAGAATGAGGTTCGCATCGTGGGCGGCCGGCTCACCATCGTTGCGGCCGCGGCCGTAGGTCTTAGTACCACCCTATTCTCAATGGCTCTTGCTACCTTCCCCGCCGCCGACGAACCGAACAAAACGTTCGCAGTCACCAAGATTATCGGCATGACTGCGATCATGGTGGGCAGCGGCGTTGCCGTGTTTGTCATCGGAGGGCGCCGCAAGCGCGCTACAGAGTTAAAAAGATAGTCCGACGACTACGGCTCTGCTAAAACGCCTTTCAGTACGCTTGCCTATGTCCCGAGCGGGCTTAATCGATCGTGCGCGGCGCTAGGCAGTACCACCGCGCGCAACGAAAGCTCCCTGGTCACGTGGTTTCTTGCCGTCCATTAATGAGGAATAATCATGCTTAGGCATTGCAACGTTTTGCTCGCCGGTCTCTTTGCATTATGCTGCGCGAGCGCAATACCCGCTGCGGCGGGAACAACCGGGACGATCGTCGGGCGGGTTGTCGATATTGCTTCCGGCGCACCAATCGCGGGCGTCACCGTCACTATCGTATCGCCGTCGCGAAGTTCCAGCTCGCTGACCGACGCGAACGGTGCCTATCGGTTTTTGTCCCTTCCTCCGGACTCGTATCAAGTGAGTGCATCGCAGCAAGCTTACGATGCATACTCACAGGCCGGCATCGGCGTCTTTGCCGACCAAACGCATGTGGTGGACATCAAAATCCGCAAAACGCTTCGCGAAATCGGACGCGTGACCAGTGCGGCGTCCGGTGCACTCCTTAAACCTGGAACGACCAGTGACGTTTACTCGATAAGCGGGGCGAAGACGGAAGCCAGCGCCGCACTGAGCGGACCCGGCAACTTGAACAATGCCTACGGCTCGATTGCCGCCGTACCCGGCGCCAATGTGCTGCAAGGGCAGCAAGGCTGGTTTCAGCAGCTGTCGATCCGTGGCGGCGATCCGTATGATCAAGTGGGTTACGAGTTAGACGGCATCCCCGTCAATCGAGTCTACGACAATTCGCCGCAGACGTTTCTCTCGAGCCTGGGTCAACAGGAACTGCAAGTCTACACCGGCGGGACACCGGCATCGTCCGATGGGCAAGGCATTGCCGGTTATGTGAATCAGGTTATAAAAACGGGCACGTATCCCGGGTTCATCACCCTCAACGCCGGACTCGCTAGTCCCACCTACTATCACAAAATTTCGTTCGAAGCAGGCGGATCCACACCGAACCGTCTGTTCTCATATTATATCGGCATTTCGGGAGCCAATCAAGATTTTCGTTACTCCGATCAGCGCAACGGCGTAGGTGATCCGCAGCTCTTTTACCCGATTTCCTTTCCGGTTGGCTTTAACGGTAATCGTTTCAATCTCTATGACGGCACTGCGGGGACTGGGGGAACGATAGGCAACGGCATTTTTCTGGCTCCGGGGCCGATGTACGCTTTCGCAAACCTCTCACAACGCGACGCCGTTGGTAATTTTCACGTGCGGATTCCACACAAACGCGATGCCGGAAGAGACGATTTCCAATTCCTGTACCTCAATAGTCGGATCCTCGGTGCCTACAATAGTTCCATTAACGATCAGGGCGGACCGTCGGTTGTCGGGCCGGCTATCGGCACCAACGGACAGTCTTTTTTTCACGATGGCTACACCTATACCGGCCCGCTGTTCGCTCCACCCGATCCAACCAAGATTACTCCGTTCCTCTTCTATAGCAGCCCAACAAATCGTGCCTTCAACTCGGCGTTGCCGAACAGTGCGCGCGACACCAACGATAACAACGTCGTCATTGCTAAACTTCAATACCAACGTAACATCAATCAGCGCTCTTTCTTGCGGTTGTTTGGATACTCATTGTACTCAAACTGGTTGATCGGCGGTCAGGCAAATCAACAGTTTACCTGCTGTTTTGGCGCCGAGTTGAACGATTACGAGATTTTTAGCCACACGTACGGAGCGAATCTTATGTACTCGAACCAACTGAGTGACAAACATCTGGTGACGGCAACGGGCGCGTATAGTACCACTGAACTGCAGCGCCGCTACTATTACGGTTTTCCCGGGAACCAAGGTAATGGCACCGCATTTACCAATTTGATTGACACCAGAACCGCCGCGCAGACGGGGAACTGCTTCGACCCTGCTTCGGGGAATTTCACCAGTTGTTTCAACGGTGCGAGAGGCACGTTCATGATACCGAATGCGGGAGGGCCCGCGTTGCCGTCCTCGGGCATCCTTCCCATCACCGCAACAACCTTCCCGAACGGGGCCGCTCCGCAGTGGACCGTCACGGAAAACGGACCTCTGGGCAGGCTGAACAACGTATCTCCAATTTTCAGCGCCGCTTCACTAACCGATCAATGGCGCCCCAACGATCGATTGACCCTTAACCTCGGTTTACGTATCGAAAACTACCTGGACCGGTTCGCCGATACCCGCGGCGGCCCTAACCGTGCATTCTGGGTCAAAGCCTACAATAACGAAACTTGCTATAAGCCCGGTGTTTTCGGCGCCGCCAACATCGCCGGTTCCGCGACACCGGACGCGAACGGCGTTTTTGCAACAGCCGCAAACTGCACGGCGCTCGCGGGCGCGGGTTATCTACCCGCGAATTTCGTCAACGATAACGGCGATCGTAAACTTTCCAGCACGCTCATTCAACCGCGTATTGCTTTTACGTACTCGCTGAACCCGGATTCGGTCGTGCGCGGGGCTTTCGGCATGTATTCGCGACCGGTCAACACGCAATACTTGCAGTTCAATAATCTCAACGACCGGGATTTTCTCAACTATGCGGCGACAAACTTTATCGGGTATGGATTCAACACACCCAGTCACCGCCTTCGGCCCGATGTCTCGTATAACTACGATCTTTCATTCGAGCATCGCATCAAAGGTACAGACATTTCCTTTAAGGTAACGCCGTTTTACCGCAGCACTCGCGATCAGCTGCAAGCGTTTCCAATCGGCGTCGGAGGCATCACCAGCGGTTTCAACGTTGGGCACCAAAAATCGACCGGCGTGGAAGTCGCTGTGGAAAAAGGAGACTTTTCGCGGGACGGCCTCAGCGCAGCGCTAACGTACACGTACACGCACAGCCGGGTTCGCTATGCAAAATTGCCGTCAGGCGTTAACGTGATCGACGGCTTGAATTTGTTTATCCAAGAATACAACTCGTACACGTCGGCCTGCTCCGCGATCACTTCGGCGAACTCTGCCATTTGCGGTCTTGCCGCCGGTGCGGCCAATCCGAATGCAGCGCCGACGTTCACGACCAAAAACGGAACCGTGACCAACCCGTATTTTGTCCAACGCGCGCAGCCGTTGCTTGATGCCGGAGGCGAGTACACCACATACGACCAAATTCCTCAGCCGTTTGTGGGTGAAAATGGCTATGAGACACCGCACATTGCGTCCCTAATTCTTAACTACAAGCGCTCGCGGCTTTCCCTCACGCCCAGCTTCACCTACAGCTCGGGGGCATTCTACGGTTCTCCCCTGAGTTATCCGGGCTACATTCCGAGCGGGGGGTGCTCGGCAAGCCCCGGAACGGCCAGCGCCATCCCATATACTTGCGGTGGATTTTCGGTGGCCAATCCAGCCTTACCGTTCATCATGATTCCGGATCAATTTACCGGACATTTTGACAATTTGGGCGAGTTTAAGCAGCCCTCGCGGTTGACCATGAACATGACGGTTGGCTATGAAATTTCAAAACGAGTCAGAACGACTTTGGTGTTGAACTCGCTCATCGACAAATGCTATCAGCGGGGTTACCCGTGGGACAATCCCCATATCTGCTCCTACTCGCAGTTGCCCTCAGGCGGAGCAGGGTTGGGGCCGTCGGGCAATTTTATTCCGGTTTCACAAACGCCATTGCCGTTCAGGTATCCCTATGGTGTTTACAACAACAACTTGAATACAGGATTTCTGGGCGTAACGTTGCCGTTTCAGGCAACGCTGAATTTTGAGATCAAAATGTAACGGAGCTTGGACGGTTGGCCCATCGCCTAAGATCCGAAGGTAATGGAGTACTCGCTTAAGGGTTGTTGACAATTGTGGTATGCGATAGGTTGCGCTTGCCCGGTAACCGTTACACTGGTACTGAAGCAGTATTGACTTAAGGGGTTACCAGGTGCAAAGCTCGCCATTCCATTGGCGTCGGTGTTTATAGTTTGGATCACGCCGATCGGCGTTTGAGTTGTGGTGTTGTAGTCACTGGATTCCACGACCGCAAGGTTCGTCTGTGGAATCCCTGCCTGTAGAACCGTAACCGTGATCGCGCCGGGAATCGGACTCGAACTGGGAGTCGGCGTCGCCGGGACGGCCGATCCGCGCCCCTTGCATCCTCCCAGTAACAATACGGCGCAGCAAAGTGCAGTAATGTAACATTTCATATTCGTACTCCGCCGAGTGCTTGAGCGCCGCACAGCTATGGCACCAGCGTTGTGCCGCTTACCGCCGGAACTGCGGTGTCTAGCGTTACTTCTATGCCGCCTGTCCAGCGTGCCACGAGATTGTAAAAGAACGCCGTAGCGATCCCGCTGATAAAGCCTAAGATTGCGTAAATTATCGGCAAAAAGATCAGGGAGCTCATGCTGGGAACCGGAGCGACGTTTATGCCGCGTGGCATGTGAGAAGTCATGATGCTCATGACCGGCGCAAGGAAGAGCGCTGCAATCACTCCTATCAATGCGTACAAAATTCCTGAAACGATCGCACATTGGAATGGATTAACGTTCCGCAACCGAGCGACCATACTTCCCTCCTTTAGTTCGGAAACAGACATCCGGCCGATTTCCTTGCTCCTACTCTAGCGGTTGAGGTCAGTGGCCGCCGACAGGTCGGTTTTCAGGAAGTAGCCGCTCTCGCCTGCATGGATTCCCTGTAGGACAGTCGCCTGCATCAGCAGCGTGCTTCGTACGCCGCACTTCACCATTTTCCGGCGCAGAATTTGCACGGCCAGATTATTGATCACGCGAAGCATGTTGCTTCCGAGATGCGGACGACAAAAAGCCTTGGCAGTCCTGTACATATATCCGAAAACGTGACCTTTACGGCCCGTTCGCGCGTACTGCGGCGTGGCCTGAACGCTACTGGAAAAGGGTTTGCAGCAAAACGATGAGGGACAACAAGAGCAAAAAGCGCATCACCTAACTCCTGTCCAGCTACTCCCGTCGACGAAATGTACCCAATCGATGGAGCACTGATTGTTTGAGGAGGAGTACGAATACAAGCCCAAGCCCAGAGTCTTTCCAACGCGGCGCTTTACGTCAATGCCGGGGCTAAAAGTACCCTTCAGGTCAAAATGCAAGAGCTTGTTCCGGTGCGTGCGGACGGTGAGGCGAACTTCATCAGCGGAGAGACTGCTGGTGTTGCGAAACGTCACGTCGTACGCCGCAACCTCCACGAGTTCAATGCTTGCAACGCCGCCCCTACAATCGGTAATAATGAGCCGATCGCGGGGAAGCGGCGTGGGCTGTTGGGCACGAGCGCACGGCGCGCAGACGCTTAACGCAACCGCGAAAAGCCCCGCGACCAACGCTCGAAAATGTTCCCTGGCATTCATCCGGCCGTTAGGGACTGTCCCGGTGGCGCGTAATGACGTTTTCCGCGCTATGCATGCCGGAAGCGACGGCGGTCTCAGCCCTCGTGAAGAGCCCGACGATAAAGCGAATGGTCGCGAGAATGCCGATGACTGCAAACAAGAAGACGAACATAAAAAGCCACGCTGCTGCGTGCACGAGATGAAGAACGAAATTTTCCATGTTGCACGTCCTTTAGGAGACAAGCTCCTTTACATACCTGATGGAGTCACATTACCCAAATTGTGCGCTTGTCGGTACCTTGAGGGAACTCAGCTTTTGGACAAACTCAGGTTTTGTAGTTGGAGCTGCGCTACCGCCCTCGGGCTCGATGCTAACGGCGACGGCAGCCAGCGTGGAACCGCGTTCCGGTAAGGAAACAACCGCAACGCCGCTGGGGTCCGGTGAAAACGTTAGACTTGGAGTCATCGATTTTGCGCCGCGCGGCAACGTCCACGCTTGATAGACGTGTCCTTTGGGGAGTGGTGGCATGAAGCGCATCGCCAAATACAAACGGTCCCCGCGGCGTATCACCTCGCCGCCCACAACTGGGTAGCGCTTGGCGTCCCGTGCCATAAGGTCGGTCAGCATCAGTCGCTCGGAAGCAAGGGTGCGCGACTGAGACGCGACGCGATGTTCGCTTTCAGCGGCGCTCTTGCGAACTTGCGCCAAGTCGTTGCGCAGGCCAAAGTTTGAGACCGTGGTCAACAGAGCGAGCGCCACGCATGCGGCAGCAACCAGGTACGCTGGCCACGCAATCGGAGCAAGCTTGTTCCTGCCTGACACGTGGGTGGTTGGGCGGATCGCCTTCATGATGCGCGCTTTGAGCAGCGCACCGGGTTCGCTTTCTGCCGTCATCGCCAGCGCATTCACTGCCGGACGCAAAAACGCGTACTCGCTACGGCATTCCGCGCAGGATCCTAGATGTGCACGAACCTCCTCCGCTTCTTGCGCAGGCAAGGCGCCTAATGCATACACGCCGATCGTATCCAACAAATTCTCGTGCTCGGTCATACGGCGATAGCTCCCTCGAGCACGCCGCGCAAGCGCCGCAATCCGGCTCGGATTCTTGTCTTAACGGTACCTAAAGGCGTCCGGGTCTGGCGCGCCATCTCCTCGTGAGTGATGCCACCGAAAAAGCCCATTTCGATCAAACCGCGCTGTTCTTCAGGCAGCTTTGAGAGCGCCGAACGCACTAAATCCCCGTTCACGTTCGCAAAAACGGTGTCTTCCAAAGCGTCATCCACCGGTAGCGCGTCAGGCATCTCTCCTTCGGGGCGGGCAGCTTTAGTGCGCAACATATCCAGCGAGCGGTTGCGGCTAACGCGAGCGATCCAGGCGCCGAAATTGCCGCTTTGGAAAATGTCTGGTTGGCCCCACAGCTTCAAAAACACGGACTGCGTCACGTCTTCGGCTGCGGCAGCGTCGCTGAGGATCCGTAAGGCGATTCCAAAAACGAGACGGTGGTATCCATCGTAGAGCTGTTCAAAGGCCACAGCGTCACGGTCGCGCACACGCGCCATGAGCAAACTTGGGTCTTCCACAGTCGTGTTGTTCGCTTCTGATGCATTCTGCCCTCGAAAGGGTAACGAACCCCCCAGCGTGGCAGATTGTCTAAACGCCTAAGTAACGGCTTCCAGATGAGCTGCTGATGAATGTTGTTCGCTTAAGCGCAGGTGTTCGCGCATGTACTTCGGCCGGTGACATGTCGGACACAGGCTCAAGGTTGATAACTTATCCAGATAGGCTAAAAACGCCGTGATATATTCCGCGTGGCTCCATGTCAGCGGCGACACAGACAGTGGTAAATCGCTAAACGGGTTGACTTGTTCGGCAAGGACGCCGCTAGGCAACGCTCGCTCTTGCACCCAACGCAAGAGGGGCAGCGCTTTTTCGAGATCCGCAAGGGAGTGAGCGCGCGCGATGAGGTAGCGAGCGCGCCACAAGGTGCAGATGAACCACGGGTTTCCCGGAACGTTCGCGACGTCTTGCGACACCTGGAAATAATAATCGTTCTCGTATCTGGCGCATCCGCCAACGTCCGTTTTTACCCACAGCCGCTCGAACAAGGCATCCATCACTTCGGCGATCTCGCTCTCCTCGGGTGAAAACATCCCGAACGCCACAACGCCGAAAATTGCCGCATCTGCCGTCCAATCGGCGTCGAACGATCCATCATCAGCGCGGGTGAGCATTCGCGCGAAGCGCTTGGTTTGTGAGTCCAAAAAATGTTTACTCACTGCGTCCCTTAAGCGGGAAGCCGCATCCGTAAACCGGTCGGCATCGCTTACTTCGCCAAATGCGCGTGCAAAGTTAGCTGCTGCAGTAAGACCGCCGTGCACCGCCCCAACGGTAAACGCGTGTATTCCCCAACGTTCTTCCCAGAGGTCGTATGACGGCTTGCAAAGTCCGTTGTCATCAACGTATTCGGTGAGGAATCTGCCCGCTGAAATAATTAATGCGGAATACATGTAACCAATCGATTCAATGGAACGTGATATTTCAAAGTGATGCCACAAGCTCCACAATACCAGTGCCGTTTCGTCTTCCTGAATGGGCAAACGCGCCTTGCCATCGACAAAGTACGGATGCCAGGACGATGCAACGGTCCCATCCGCATTGTATTTATGTAAGAAATAGCCGTCCTGGTAGATGTACCGGCAGCAGAAATTGAAAAAGCGGTTCGCTATTTCATGGCGCCCAGCTTCATCGAGCGCAAAAGCCACCAAGGCACCGTCGCGAGGCCAGACATACGAATACGTGTCGCCGGCGAATGCCTGAATATCTGAGTCATTTGCCGCCAGGATGCCGCCGCCGTCATCAATTTGGGTGCGTATCGTCAGTAGGCTACGCTTATATTGCTCGATCAGTTCAAGCGGCATCGTCCCGAAATCAGTCTGTTCTTTATTCACCCACAGATGCCAATAGTTACGCGTGCGATTGATGAACAGCTCTGGATCCTGGCGCACGCGATCGTGTAAAGCCTGCACGTCGTCGAGGTGTTTGCCGACCGCCAGCCACGAATAGATGGTCCGGTCGCCGGCCGCGTCGCCCGCGGCATGCAAAGCCATGACCGAATCCACGGAACCTTGCGCGATGGAATTCCCGGAAAGCAGCCCGTCTTCGGCGTCGCGCCAAGCCCCCTGCTTACCGTTGAACTCTTTTTGCCCCACGGCGAATTGATCGAGAGCCCCATTTGCACCAATCCCACCGGCTAGAAAATAGCGGGCGTCTTTGTAATGCACCAATGCGCGAATGTCGGGCTTGTACAGCGCCGTGTCGCCGATGGCATTGCCGTAGATATGCAAATCGAAGCCTAAAAACAGCCTCACCTCGGTGCCGCTCCCCGCTTGCACCGTAAACCTGCGTACCAGAAGGTTGACGGCAAAATCAACGGCATCGGTGATCCTCAACGAGATTTTCGGCTTCTCTTTTATCAATCGGACATCGGTAACCAGCGTCTCTGCTTCGTACCGCAGACTGCGCGTCCAACCGTCGTCGCTCGTCCAAGCAAAGGTTCCGTCAACCCATACCCCCAAGCGGCACTGATGCCCGATCACGTGATTCTCGATCCCGACGTGTGGAAAGAAAATGTCACGGATGGTGTACGCGGAATCGAAATTTATCAACAGTTCGCCGTTACCTAACGGGAGGTCGCGAGGCATCTAGCGGCTCCTCATCGTAGGTGCGCGCTTATGAATGATCTGCAATACCTCCGCCAGAACGTCGAAGCAGCGGCTCAAAGCCCCCGATGACGCCATGATGGGCGTTGCCATGCCTGTCTGATGCTCGGGCGCATGCCGGCGTGAAGTCCGCCGACCTGGGCAGTTTCCCAATTGCGGCGGTTCATATCCCACAAGATGAACGCCAAGCATACGAGCGCTACGGTGAGCAGCGCAACCCCCGTGCTCAATTCGCCCAGCACAACTTTTCCGATTCCGAAGAGCGAACAAAAGACCAAACCGCAACCCGCTACCCAGTCGATAATCCCTAAGCCGAGTGGAATTCGCGTTCCGTCGTCAGGAACGCGAGCGGCGACGGGTCCCCATCCCGCCGCATTGGGACGTACCTTGCGATAAAAGTTTTCGAGTGTTTCCATTGGTTCGGGTTTGGTGAGGAAGGTTACCGCAATCCACACCACGCTCGTTACGGCGACGGTAATCAGGAGAATCACCGGCGTTTGGGTTGGACCATCCGGTACGATGCGGGCAAATTGTAGCGCACTTGCAACGACGCCTGAGGTAATCAGTGCGGCTATTTCCGTCCATGCGTTGATGCGCCACCAGTACCAGCGCAAAATCATGACCAAGCCGACGCCGGCAGTAAAGGTGAGAACGTACGCCCAGGCTGCGGCGACGGAACTCATGAAGTACGTGGCGACCGCCGCCAACATCATTGCGACGATCGTCATCGCGCGTGATACCCAGACGTAATGGGCTTCGGATTGCGCCGGTTTAAGGAAACGGCGATATAAGTCGCTCGTGAGGTACGATGCGCCAAGATTGAGTTGCGTTCCAATAGTCGACATGTAGGCTGCCAAAAAACCTGCCATCATGAGGCCGCGCAGCGAAGCTGGGAGATGGTCGATCATCACTTGAATGTAGTTGAGCTCGGGATCGACTTTCCCGGTAACCGGATCGGTGACGCCGTGCGGGTACAGCACCAGGGCACTCAACGCTACTAGTATCCAAGGCCACGGACGCAGTGCATAATGCGCGACGTTAAAGTACAGTGTCGCTAAGATTGAGTTTTTCTCGTCTTTGGAAGCAAAAATGCGTTGCGCGATATATCCCCCGCCGCCCGGCTCGGCGCCCGGGTACGAGGACGCCCACCATGCCACCCCGACGAACACCAAAAAGCTCATCAGCGGCATCCACGCGGCATTGCTGGTTGGGAAAAAAGCCAGCACCGAACCGCCGGAGAAGTGCGCGGCGTCCACCGTCGCCAGTTTGGCGTGCAATGCACCGATTCCGCCAACGGCTGCTATGGCCGAAAATGCCAAGACGATGGCCATCGTCATCTTAACGACGAATTGCAAAACATCAGTAACGAGTACGCTCCATAATCCACCGATGGCGACGTAGAGCGCCGTAAGCAGCAAGCAAATTCCGATCGCTTCCCATTTCGGTATGTGCAATGTCAATCCGAGAATTTTCGCGATGGCCAAATTTACCCAACCCATGATGATGGTATTGATGATGACACCTTGATACACTGCGCGTACTGCGCGCAAAGCCGCGGCAGCCCTCCCGGCGTACCGCAGTTCGATAAATTCAACGTCCGTAAGCACACCTGAGCGACGCCAGAGCGCCGCAAAGAAAAACACCGTCAGCATGCCGCTCATTACGAGGTTCCACCACAGCCAATTTCCTGCAACCCCATACCTGCTGACCAATCCGGTAACAGCCAGCGGAGTGTCGGCGGCAAAGGTTGTGGCAACCATTGAAGTACCCGCGAGCCACCACGGAACTCTGCGTCCCGATAAAAAGAACTCACTTAGGCTCTTGCTGCCGCGCCGCGCGTAATATATGCCGATCGCGATATTGATGAAAAAAAACGCCGCAATCACAAGATAATCCAGACGCCCAAGCTGCATGGCGGAGCGTTTTCAACGTCACAACTTCGCGCCCTGGTGCGCCTTCGGAGGGAACGGCTCGCAGCACCGGATAATGCGACTGCATGGTCCGCGCGACGATACCCACTATCATCGTTTTGTTTTCGACCTATGCGTGCAACCCGGCGTCGGCAAGCACATTCCACCTGCTGCCTCAGCCGCAGCACCTGGATCAAAGGGGATGCGGCCGGCCTTATGCGTTACGAACGCCGCTCAGCTTCGGACCAAACGCGGACCCGGCTGCGCTGGAGATCATCTCGGACCGCTGGAAGGCGCTGGGTATCCCGCTTCCGCGCCGTTCGCAGGCTCCAAACGTGCGCTTCAAAAGCGCCGCCAGCGCCGCTCAGTCCTACACCATGCGCATAGCGGACACCGGCAGGGTCGACATCGCTTCAGGAGATCGCGACGGCGCCTTTTATGCGCTGATGACGCTGGCGCAACTGCCGCAGCGCACTGCGGTGGGATGGGCACTGCCGTGCGTGACCATTAGCGATCGACCTGCACTGCAATGGCGCGTCCTGTCCGACGATGTCTCGCGCGGTCCCTTGCCGACCATGCGTTATTTTAAAGAGCGCATCCGCACGATCGCCGCATTCAAAATGAACGGCTATTCACCGTACATGGAGCACGTGTTTGTCGATCCGCGCAACCCATTGCCCGCACCGGTGGATGGCATTACTGCGCAGCAACTGCGTGAACTCAATGCGTACGCGCGGCGCTACCACATAACGTTCATCCCGCAACAGCAGACGTTTGCGCACATGCATAATACCTTGCGTTGGGAACGTTACGCAGGAATGGCAGAGTTGCCGCACGGCTATTTGTTAAGTCCGGCCAATCCCCAGAGTTCCGCCTACGTTAAGGAACTCATCGACGACGAACTTGCTGCGGTACCGCGGCCGCCGTTTTTTCATATCGGCTCGGATGAACCATCGGACCTTGGACGCGGTCAGAGCAAGGCTTTGATCGATGCACAAGGCGACGGGGCGGTGTACGCGGCGCATTTGAACCGGGTCGCCGCGTTCTTGAAGGGCTCGGGTGCTCGTCCCATGACGTGGGATGATGCTATTGAGCGCAACCCCATGATTTTGCAGCACATTCCCAAGTCATTCGTCATCGTAAACTGGCACTATGGTACTGAAAAGAGTTTCATGCCCTACATCGTGCGACTTGCCGGCGGAGGCTTCGATCAGATGGTCGCGCCGGGCGCAAACAATTGGAACGAAATCTATCCGAATATTCAAACCGCTCTGCCGAACGAAGCCCGTTTTATCAGCGAAGGCAAGGCGGCGCACGTCTTGGGATTGTTCCAAACGGTGTGGCACGATGACGGCGAGACGCTGTACGAAGCAACATGGTATCCTGTGATTTTTGCGGCGAGCTCGGCGTGGCAGCAAGCCGCCGTGGATCCAGCACAGTATTCAGGCGATTTCACGTCCGCTTTTCTGGGCTCTGAGGATGCGCGCTATGGCGACGACATCCGGGCCCTTGGCCTTATCGTCGCACAACTCGAAATCGATCGCTCGGATTCGACGGATTATTTATTTTGGAGCGACCCGTTCGAGCCCCGGTTGCAAGAACGCTTAGCGTCGAAAGTCGACTTTGCGCAGGTGCGCAAAGAAGCCGAGACGGTGCTGGAACACCTCCAGGGCGGCCGGCCGCCGTTGCACGTCAACGACATCGACGTCATGGCCTTGGCCGCCCGTCGCCTGGACGTCTTGGCACGGAATTATCAGATTGCCTTGGAAGCGCGCCACTACTACGACGACGCGCGCGCTCACGCCGACGGCAAGCACGACGGCTTGGTGTACCGCGGGTTGTTTGTTGCAAAATATTTGTTGTGGGAAATGCGCGATAATATGCTCGAGCTAGAGCCGCTGTATGCCAAAGCATGGGACTACGAGAACCGCCCGTCGCATCGCGCCGCTGTGCTGGAACGCTACCACTTAGCCGCGCAAACGGCAATTGCGAGAGCCGATACGATCAATACCATGACCTACGAGGGCTACCTTCATAGCCACGATTTCCCAACGTTCGACGAAACGATGAGGCTGGGCGCGCGCTAATGGCAGGAGTTTTCATCGTTCTAGTGTTCGCAATGTTCGCGGCATTGATGTACACCCGGGCCATGCCGGCGCTGCTGGCGTTGCCGTTGATGGCGGTAGGCATGGCTGCGGTTTCGCGAGTACCCCTTTCCGATATCGGCACGGTGGTGGCCACGATACCGCCCAATATCGCCGCGTACATACTGATTTTAATTTTCGGTGCCATGCTCGGACGCGTGACGATGCAGACCGGCATTGCAGAGCGGATCATCAACTTCGCAGCCGAGTTCGGAGGCGACCGCCCAGCATTGCTGGCGATGGTGTTATGCTTGGCCGTGGCTGTTCTGTTTACGTCGCTGAGCGGCTTGGGCGCGATCATCATGGTGGGCTCTATCGTGTTGCCGGTCATGATGACCGTGGGCGTGCCTCGAAAGGTGGCAGCACCGATGTTCCTGCTTGCCTTCGCGCTCGGTTTCATCTTCAACATCGTACAGTGGAATTTCTACACGAAATATTTTGGCGTTACGCAACAGCAGATGCAGCATTTCGCCTTCGCGCTCGCAGGCATCGACCTCATGGCTTTCCTTGCGTTTGCAATGGTGGGTTTTCGGACGACGCGCGAATACGCGACGTGGGCCGTTCCGGCAACGGAGCAGCCGGCTCGGAGGCTGCCATGGTTCGCACTGTTCACGCCGATCCTACCCATCGTTCTGTATTTCGGCTTGAAGATCGATGCCATCGTCGCATTCGCGCTTTCGGCGATGTATGGCGTCGTTAGCACCTCGCCAGCGCGGGCGGTTCAGACCTTAGTTGCGTGCGCGATCCGCGGACTTGAAGATGTCACGCCGGCAGTGCTGCTCATGATTGGAATCGGCATGTTGCTCACGGCAACGAAGACACCGCAAGTGAACGCCGCCCTGCGGCCACTGGTTGCCTCGGAGGCATTGCGGCATCCGCTCTTCTACGTTTGCGCTTTCGGCTTGTTCAGTCCGTTGGTCTTGTACCGTGGGCCACTCAATCCGTTCGGCGTAGGCATTGCCGTATTCACCGTGCTATTCACGGCGCACGTTCTTCCGCCCGTAATTCTGGTTGCGGCAATCATGGCGGTCGTACAGGTACAAAATGTGTGCGATCCCACGAACACTGCGAACGTTTGGATAGCAAACTACACCGGTGTCGCGCTCAATGAGATCACCCGGCGGACCTTACCGTATCAGGTTGCGGTTGCGACACTCGCCTGTCTGGTCGTTATTGCCTTCAGCAGGTCGCTGTTTGGTTCCACTCCCTTTTCCTTACCGATGGCGGTTGCTGCGGCTGCAGTACCCTTTCCGGGTTTGTACGCACCCGAGCGAGCTGCCCAGACGGTCGCTATTGGCACGGACGGCACGCTCGACGCAACCTACGCTTCAAGCGCCATTATGCGCGACCTCAATGGTGGTTGGCACGATTTTCATGCCATGCGCTCCGATGATGATCCAAATGCTGCAGATTGCGGCGCAAAGCCCTATTCGGCGTTCTTGCGAGTTACGACATCTCGTTTCAAACTCGAAAGCGGCACGGATGTTGACGTTGGCCTTATTTTATCCGATTGCGCCGGTTGGGGAGTGGACGAGTGGCACGAGCACGCGGTTTTTACGCAGGAGCCGATGGCCGCAGACATTCAGCGTCTGGCGATGTCCGCACTGGTGCGAATGCGCGTTTGGATTCGCGAACAACCGCGCCTCGCATCGAACCTGTTCACGCACGGCTTGGCCTTTGATCCCTTGCGTGACCGCCCGACGTACTTTTACGCATTGTTCAAAACGGTCGATGGATATATGCGGGCAATGGTGCGCCCGGGCGGCCCCGCATACGCGGCCGGGATGCGCACGAACGATATCGTTGACAAGATTGACGGTAAGTTCTGGTGGGAGTATGGGACCTATCAGACGCAACTGCGTGCGTACGATGGAAAACCCCATACGTTTAACCTGACGCGCGGAGCGACGGCGCTGTTCGTTCAGCTCGGCGCACCCTTTGCGCAAGGAACGCCATGAATGAGCAGGTTACGGTCGCACAGTGGTGCGAGCGGCATCGGGAGCGTTTTATCGACGACCTCAAAGCGCTCGTTGCGGTGCCGTCAGTATCCGCCGATCCGGCCCATCGTGCGGACGTGCGGCGTTGCGCGCACGTTTTCGTCGAGCGCATGAGCGCGATCGGTCTTACGGCGACCGTTTTAGAAACCGACGGCAATCCGATGGCCTATGGTGAGTGGCTGGGGGCGCCCGGGAAGCCGACGATCGTTATCTATGGACATTACGACGTACAACCGGTTGATCCACTCGATCTCTGGCTGAGCCCGCCGTTTGATGCTCAAGTTCGAAATGGGAAAATCTTTGGACGCGGAGTTGTGGATGACAAGGGACAAGTCCTCATGCATCTCGCTGCGATCGAAGCACATCTGAAAACGCGCGGCGGCCTTCCGTTGAACATTAAACTCGTAATTGAAGGTGAGGAAGAAATCGGTTCCCCGAACTTCGATGCGTTTTTGCAAAAAGAACGCAATCGTTTGCGATGCGACTTAGCGGTAATCTCGGACACCGCCGTCTTCGCAGAAAACGTTCCTTCGCTGACAACGTCTTTGCGCGGCTTGGTGAATTGGGAAGTGGAGGTGCAGGGCCCCTCGAGCGACTTGCACTCGGGGCAGTACGGCGGTCTTCTTCGCAATCCGATCGAGGCTCTTGCCATCATGCTTGCGAGGATGAAAGACGTCCACGGCCACGTCGCCATACCCGGGTTTTACGACGACGTCAAGGAGTTGAATCCTACAGAGCGCGCCGATTTGGCGAGGCTGCCATTTGACGCGGACTCCGAAGCGCTTGCTCTCGGCGTTGACTCCCTAGATGGTGAAAGCGACCGGTTACCATTGGAGCGCATGTGGTTCCGCCCGACGCTTGAAATCAACGGAGTCTGGGGCGGCTACCAGGGGGCCGGTAGCAAAACCATTATCCCCAGCTGGGCCAAGGCAAAGATTTCAGCCCGTTTGGTCGCTCACCAAGATCCTGAAAAGATCAAGCGTTCGGTGCAACGCTTTTTGGAACAGAGCGCGCCGAGCGGAGTACGCGTCATTGTCGCGTGCGATGGGAACGTGCCCGCCGTATCGACATCCCGGGATCATCCCGCAGTGCATGCGGCGGCGCGCGCGATGGAGCAGGGCTTTGGAAAACGGCCGGTGTTCATTGGCGCCGGCGGCACGATCGGCCCGGTTTCAAGTTTCGATCGCGTCCTGAATCTCCCGCAGATTTTAATTGGCGTCGGACTTCCGGACGATGCGATTCATGCCCCCAATGAAAAGTTCAGCCTGCAGCAATTCTTTCGCGGCACGCAAACGATGGCAATCCTCTACGACGAACTAGCGCACGCACTCAAATAAGGTGCATCACTCGTCTGTCATGCTGAGCCCGTCGAAGCATGAGACCCCCGAAGCATGAGCTGTCAAAGCATGGTGTGTTGCTAGCGTCCTTCGACAAGCTCAGGATGACACGTCCTTAGATGCGCAAGCTGCGGTTGGGCATCGACGTTGGTGGAACGTTCACCGACGTGGTGGTTGTCGATGCGCTCACGCGCGACTTAGTCGGAACGGTAAAGGTGCCGACCACCCACGACGATCCGCAGGGTGTTGCCGCGGGCATCATCATCGGGATGTCGGCGGTCCTCTCGAAGTTTGACATACTTGCGAGCGACGTCGCGTTTATCGCCCACTCCACTACGCAGGCTACTAATGCGTTGCTCGAGGGCGATGTGGCACGCGTGGGAATCGTCGGATTACTACGAGCCTCCGACGGCATTCTCGCGAAGGCGCAAACGCGCTTCCGACCGATTGCATTAGGTCCAAACTGCCTCTTCGCGCCCAGCTTTGGGTTCGCCGACACAGGGGACGTGACTGCAGTGCGCGCCCTCGTCGATGCGCTGCAAGCCAAGGGTGCTGAAGCGATCGTTGCGAGTCAAGCATTCGGTGTAGATGCGCCACAAAACGAAGAGGCGGTAGTGCAGTACGCTCGCGATCGGGGACTGTTCGCAACGAGTGGCCACGAAGTGTCTTCCCTTTACGGTTTGCGCGCGCGCACCCGAACCGCTGCGCTCAATGCGGCGATTCTCCCCAGAATGGTTGGTACGGCGCAGATGACAGCGCGAGCCGTTGCAGCAGCAAACATCGGCGCTCCCCTCATGATCATGCGCAGCGACGGCGGCGTTATGAACGTCGGCGAAATCGAACGGCGGCCCATTCTGACGCTCCTTTCGGGGCCCGCGGCGGGCGTCGCCGGTGCCCTGCTGCACGAACACGTTACCGACGGAATCTTCATTGAAGTAGGCGGGACCAGTGCGGACTGCTCCGCGATTCGGGGCGGCTCACCGCAAATGCGTCCCGCTCGAATAGGGGGCCATCGCACGATGCTGCGAACGCTGGACGTGCGAACGTTGGCGATTGCGGGCGGCAGCATGCTGCGGCTGGGCGCTTCCGGCGTGAAAGACGTCGGGCCGCGTTCTGCGCACATTGCAGGGCTACGGTATGCAAGTTTCACTGCTCCCGAGCAGTTGGAGAGGGTGGTGGTGCAAACGCTGCGTCCAACCCCGCACGATCCGGACGATTATGTGGTATTGCGTGCGGGAGACGGAACGGGGATCACCGTGACGCCTACGTGTGCAGCGAACTTCTTAGGGTACGTTCCGGAGCATGCATTTGCGCGAGGTAATGCGCGCAGTGCGCAGCGTGCATTCGAACTGATTGGCGCGCATGCGGGCAACGATCCCGAAGCGCTGGCGCGCGCACTGCTTGACAAAGCCTGCGCAAAATTGATCGCGGCGATTGACGAATTGATTCTCGACTACGGTCTGGACCGCGAAACGCTAATGATTGTCGGTGGTGGCGGCGGAGCGGCGGCGCTGGTTCCGTACGCTGCCCAACGGAGCGGCCTCGACTTCCGTTTGGCGCGCGACGCGGAAGTCATTTCACCGTTGGGAGTCGCCCTCGCGCTGGTGCGTGACGTGGTGGAACGAACGATCGTCGATCCGACTCCAGGTGACATCCTAACGGTGCGTCGCGAGGCGCTGGATGCCGTGATCGCCGCTGGTGCAGCACCCGATCGCGTCGAGGTCGCGGTCGAAATCGACACCCAGCGCAATTTGGTGCGCGCCACAGGCTCGGGTGCTACGGCCCTGGTTGAAGGCAGCGCCAATGGCGCCATCGGCGAGTCGGGTGAACGCCTCTCCGCGGCGCGCACGCTGTCCTGTGGTGTTGACGAACTGGAACGAATTGAGGGAACCGGTCGTCTAACGATATATGCGCTGACACGTGTCCGCAAAAATCATTTCGGCTTCAAACGGACGACGCGCGAATTGCGAGTCCTCGATACCAAAGGCGTTGCACGAATTGCTTTACGCGATGCGCAGGTGACCGTCGCTACTGCCGGGGAAGTGCAGCCGGCGCTCGAGAGAGCGATTGAAGAAGCGACGGCCTTCGGCGACGTGGGTCGCGCAATGCCTGACCTCTACGTTCTCCACGGTTCGCAAATTGCGAATCTCTCCGGCCTGGCAGACGCTCCCCAATCAATTGCACTGATACAGGAAGAAATCGCCGGCCTGGCACCGCTGACCCCCGTGGTGATTCTCGCGTCTTCGAAAAAAGCATAGCACCTAACGTTCAAACCCGGGCTGACGAACGCGTCGCGGTACTCCCGGGGGAGTGCCTGTTGCCGGCGCGTCGAAAGCGCGTTCTTGATGCGGGATCACGATGTGCTTGTCGTGGGCGGGGGCAACGCGGGGTGCGCAGCGGCGATCGCGGCGGCGCGTCAAGGCGCACGCACAATGCTGGTTGAGCGTTATGGCTTTTTGGGCGGTACCGCAACGGCATCAATGGTAGGCCCATGGATGACTTTCCATTCGGGCGATGACCGCATCATCGGCGGCATCGCACAAGAAATGGTCGAACGTCTGATGGCCAAGGGAGCTTCACCCGGACACATCGCCGACGCTTCGGACTACGTGCCTACCATCACCCCGTTCGATCCGGAAGTGCATAAGGCTCTCCTCTTTGAGATGATGCAGGAAGCCGGAGTTCACCTTTTGCTGCATGCGTATTTCCTCGAAGCGATCAAGGACGATGGTGTTCTCACTGGGGCGCGTTTCGCCACGGTTGGGGGCCAACGCTCATACCTTGCGACCGTCACCATCGATGCAACGGCCGATGCGTACGTCGCAGCGTCGGCGGGTGTCGGAACCCAGCAAGGCGACGAACGCGGACGCGTGCAGCCGGCCACGCTGATTTTCCGCATCAGCCATGTCGATCTCGAAAAAACCGCGGCGTATTTACGCACGCATCCCGATCAGATGCGAACGAGTTTGAAAAATCACGAGCGCCGCGCGGACACCTTAAGTGCCGTTGCAGGGCTGCACGCGTTGTGGGATCAGGCTCGAGGAAACGACGAAGTGCACGTCCCGCGAGAACTCGTGTCTTTTTTTATTTCGCCGTATCCAGATGAGGTGACGGTGAACATGACGCGAGTCATTGATATCGACCCGTTGGATCCCGACGATCTCACGCGTGCAGAGATTGAAGCCCGCGGACAGACCATGGAGCTCATGCGCTTTTTCCGCAACCGCGTTCCCGGCTTCGCAAACGCCCGGATCGCGGCAACTGCGACGCAAGTGGGCATCCGTGAATCCCGGCGGATCATCGGCGACTACACCCTCACGCGAGAGGACGTGCTGTGCGGACGGCAGTTTGACGATGGCATAGCGCGCAGCGCGTATCCGATCGACCTGCATAACCCCTCCGGCAGCGGAACCACAACTTCCCGGTTGCCGCCGGGGGCCAGCTATGAGATCCCTTACCGCTGCCTGGTTCCGGCACGTGTCGATGGCTTGTTGGTTGCAGGGCGGTGTATTTCGACGACGCACGAGGCGCTCGCCTCGACGCGTTTGACGCCCACGGTGATGACGCTGGGGCAGGCTGCCGGAACCGCGGCGGCGATGGCCACTCGAGACCGCACGCGGGTGCGCGACGTTGATCCGCACGACTTGCGAGAGACCTTAGCCGCTGACGGGGTCGATTTGCGCCGGCCGAAAGCCGCCGCGTTGTAATGAGACTATGACCATTTTTTCCATTGCGCGCGGGTACGGCATCACCATTGAATTTGCAGATTTAGGCGATTGGGGCTGCGCCGAATTGTGCTCCGAGTATGACGCGAGCGGCCCAACGATACGCATCAACACGCGCGCCTTACAAAAACGTGCGCCGGAAGAATTGACCGGCTTTCTCCATTTCGCGGTCGCGCATGAACTGTATCACCATCACGAACACCGCGGTCGATTCGCGAAGCTCACCGGCCGTCGGCACCGCGAACGCGCAGCGGATGCATTTGCGCGCGAACTCATGCGCTCATCGGAGTGAAACTCTACGCGGGAATTGACGGCGGACAGTCTTCAACGGTGGCGGTCGTCGGCGATGAGTCGGGAAAAATTTTAGGGAAAGGTGACTGCGGCCCATGCGATCACGTCGATGAACCACTGGATTCCTCCCGGCTTCATGACGCTTTAAATGGCGCGCTAGAGCGCGCCGCCGAGAATGCCAATCTTGATGCCGACGTCCAATACTGCGCCATAGTCGCAGGAATCAGCGGCTTGAGCGATGGGACACCAAGCCCAACAGTAAGCTTGCCGGCTCGAGAAGTGCGTCTCATGCACGACGCGCCCATTGCCTGGGAAGGAGCGTTCGGCGGAGAGGCCGGCATCGTGGTTATCGCGGGAACGGGATCTGTCGCGTACGGCCGTCAAAGCGACGGCCGAGCGGTTACGGTCGGCGGTTGGGGGTACCTTTTCGGAGATGAAGGGAGCGCTTTTGCCATCGCGCGCCGTGCGCTTTCCATAGCAATGCGGGATTCCGACGCGGGTCGCCACAGCACCCTGCGCAGCGTCGCACTGGAATTTTTCGGCCGGCCGTCTTTGCGGGCGATCGCGCATAACTTCTACGTACGGGCGATCACCCGCTCGCAGCTGGCCCGGTTCGCGGAACCCGTTGCTGATGCGGCCGCGCGCGGCGACGCTGCGGCCCAGAATATCGTGGCCGAGGCGATGCACGCCCTAGCGTTGCTCGCCTCTGAAGCTTGCGAGGCCCTCCAATGTGTTCCCAATCCGGCCGTAGCTTTTACGGGCGGCCTGATGCAGCGCAGCGAACTGCGCCGATCCGCGCAGGAACGCTTGAACTCGGTACTGCCTGGGGCGCGCAGTGTGCCGCCGCGTTTCGAACCGGCAGTGGGCGCGTTGCTGCTCGCGTACCTCGCGGGCGGGGAATCGGCAGCGCTGCAGCGCGCGCTCGGCCACTGAACACGCTCGACGCCCTGCGCGGTGGCCTCATCGTTTCCGTGCAGGCGTGGCCGGGGTCCGCCCTGGATGTACCCTCCGTTATCGCTGCACTGGCGCGCTGCGCGCAGGACAATGGGGCCTGTGCCCTGCGCATCCAGGGGGAGGCCAACATTACAGCGGTCGTGGACCGCGTCGACGTTCCGGTAATCGGTCTGATCAAGCGATCGTATGATGGGTTCGAGCCGTACATCACACCGACGACCCAAGAAGTATCCCGAGTCGTTAATGCCGGTGCAAGCATCGTTGCATTCGATGCCACCTCTCGCGTCCGCCCGCGCCACGAGCGAGTGAGTGATATTGTTGCGGCGATTCATAACGCCGGAGCCGTTTCCATGGGGGACTGCGCCGAATTTTCCGACGGAGTGGCTGCTTGCGCCCTCGGCGTCCACATTATTGCCACCACGCTGGCCTCGTATACGAAAACAACGGCGGGACTGCCACTTCCGGCGCTCGATCTTGTCGAACAATTCAAAACCCTCGAGTGTTTCGTCGTGTGCGAGGGTGGCGTCAAAACGCCGCTGCAGGTAAGGGAGGCGTTCCGCGCCGGAGCCGACAGCGTTGTCGTGGGCACTGCCATTACGAACATCGATTGGCTCGTGCAACAGTTCACCGCCGCCGTGCAAGAATAGTCATCGCCTCACGAGGACGGATTGGGCTACAGTCTAATAATCGTCGCGTTAGGAGACGCCCTTGGTAGAAAATAAGGATCCGGCCGTTCGCGTCGACCGCGGTTTCTGGATCGTTACGGCGGTTATCGCGGTCGTCGGGTTATTGGCGATAGTCGGCTGCTACCTGTTTCCGATAACGAACTATCTTCCCGAAGCTGTAGTTCCCGCAAACGAGATCGATTCGCTGTTCAGGTTTCTTTCTGCGGGCGGGTCCGTCGTCTTTATCATCGTCATCGGCTACTTGCTGTACTTTTCCATCGCCTTTCGCGGCCGCGCGGGCGACTCTCCAAATGCGGTGGGTTTACCGGTTCGCGATAATCGCACCCTGGAAATTTGGTGGACGGCCGTGCCGACGATCTTCATCGTCGTTCTGGCAATCTTCAGCGTGTACATTTGGCGTCAGATAAACATCGGTCAGCCGAATAACGGCTTAGTCATGGAGTCGATCGGGCACCAGTGGTACTACGATTTCCGGTATCCGAAAGTCAAAGGTACCGTGCCGAATGAGATGCATTTGCCCGTTAACGTGCCGGTCACGCTGCAGGTCACGTCGGCCGATGTCATCCATTCCTTCTGGGTTCCGGGAATGCGCCTGAAAGCGGACATGGTGCCCGGTTTAATCAACACGCTTCGTTTCACTCCGCTCAATACCGGGCGCTACCCAATCATTTGCACAGAATTTTGCGGCGTGCAGCACGGCATCATGAACAAGCAAGTGGTCGTCATTGAAGATCGGAAATCTTTTGACTCGTGGCTCGCTTCAACCCAGACAAAAAACAAGAACCTGAGCGATAACCCCAACGCGGCCTCCGCAAGCTCGTTAAATTTATCCGGGGGTGTTGCGTCGGCCGGTCAACAAACATTTACGCAAAAATGCGCGGCATGTCATTCGGCAACCGGCGGCTTCGCTCAACGCATTGTGGGACCCGGACTGAAGGGCGTCATGCACGATTCCGCGCATCCCAAACTGGTTGACGGAGATCCTGCAACCCCCGAAAACGTCGCCAAAATCCTGCACAACGGATATGCGGGCGACATGGGTAACATGCCCAACGCCCAGGCCAACGGTCTGAGCGATAAAGACATCGCGAATCTGGTCGCCTACTTGGCGACGCTGAAATAACTGGAGAGAACATGGCAGTAACGGCCGTACACGCAGGTGGCGGAGTCGCCGATCACATTCATCCCGAACCGCAAACTTTTGTTCGGAAGTACATCTTTTCCATCGATCACAAGATCATTGGGATCCAGTACATAATCACGAGTTTCATTTTCTTGGTGCTTTCGGGACTGCTCGCCGAGATCATTCGGGTTCAACTGCTGCACGGTGACAGCCGCTTCGTTTCTCCAGATACGTACAACCAGATCTACAGCGTACACGGAAGCGCGATGGTGTGGCTGGTCATCATCCCGATTCTCACGGGTGGCTTTGGGAATTTTGTGATGCCGCTGCAGATCGGCGCGCGTGACGTTGCCTTTCCATGGCTCAACATGCTGAGCTTCTGGTTGTTTCCTCCCGCTGGACTGCTGCTGTTTGCATCCTTTTTGATGGGTGCGCCGACTGCCGGATGGACGGAGTATCCGCCGATGTCGCTGCAAGGTTATGCGGGCACTTCGATGTGGTGCGCGGCGATATTCCTAATCGGCATTTCTTCAACGCTCACCGGCCTCAACTTTCTTGTCACCATGCTGAAGATGCGTGCGCCGGGCATGACGTTTACACGAATGCCGCTCTTCGTATGGGCGCAGCTTTCAACGGCACCGATGTCAATGATCGCCACGACCAACTTGGCCGGCGCACTAGCGGCCCTCTTTATTGAACGCCAGTTCGGCGTGCCGTTTTTTGATCCGGCAAAAGGCGGCAGTCCGATCCTGTGGCAGCACATGTTCTGGTTTTACTCGCATCCAGCCGTATATATCATGATCATTCCCGCTTTCGGGATGATTTCGGAGATCTTTCCGACGTTTGCGCGCAAGCCGATCTTCGGTTACAAAATGATCGCGTTTTCTTCCGCAGCTATTGCCGTGCTAAGCTTCATGGTGTGGGCGCATCACATGTTCACCAGCGGCATGTCGCCCTATCTGCAGTTGCCGTTCATGATTCTCACGATGGTAATCGCCATACCCACGGGGATCAAAGTGTTCTCGTGGTTAGCGACGCTTTGGGGCGGCAAAATCCAATTTACGACGGCTATGCTCTTTGCGCTCGGCTTCATTGCGACGTTTACCTTCGGGGGCGTGACGG
>JALZBG010000235.1 GCA_030947645.1 Vulcanimicrobiota bacterium
CGCCTGCAATCTGCCCGTACCGATGATGAATGTCATTAACGGCGGCAAACACGCGGAAGGCGCATTGCAGGTTCAAGAATGCATGATTGTGCCGCTCGGTGCTCCCTCGTTCGCTGAAGCCGTACGCTACGGAGCCGAAGTCTTTCACGCGTTGGGTCGTTTGTTACGTAACGCCGGCCAGACAACACTCGTCGGCGACGAAGGCGGATATGCTCCGCGGCTCAATTCCCTCGAGCACGCACTCAACCTATTGATGGAAGCCATTGAGAGTGCCGGATACAAAGCGGGGAGCGACATTGCCATTGCTTTGGATCCGGCCGCAACCGAGTTCATGCAAGATGGCCGGTACTTTCCGGAAAATAAAGAGCAAGCGTTCAACAGTCAGGAGATGATCGGGTTTTACAACGACCTCTGCTCGCGCTATCCGATTGTTTCCATCGAAGACGGACTGGGTGAAGACGATTGGGATGGGTGGGCAGCGCTGACCGCGGCGATCGGTTCCAAGACGCAGCTTGTGGGCGACGATTTATTCGTGACCAATACGCGGCGCTTACAGCGCGGCATAGATTCCAAAGTCGCTAACGCGATACTCATTAAGGTCAACCAGGTCGGCACGCTTTCGGAAACACTTGACGCTGTTGACTTAGCGCATAAGTCGGGATACCGCTGTGTGATTTCGCATCGTTCAGGCGAAACGGGAGATACCACCATTGCCGACATCGCGGTTGCAACGGGGGCGGGGCAGATAAAAACCGGCTCGCTCTCTCGCAGCGACCGGACCGAGAAATATAACCGGCTTATGGCAATCCAAGATGAGTTGGGCGAGACTGCCCAATATGCAGGTCGACCCGCCTTCGCCGCCCTGGAACGCTAGGCTGACCACGACAACGATGAATCGCTGATGGGAATGGCGATGGGCGCTATTAGTGCGGTTTTGCTGGCATTTGTCCATGCGTCAGTTGGCACGTTTGGTCCGTTTCTGTACGCGCCGCCGGTGCCGCACGGGAAACATGCGCTCGACGTCTACGCGCCCGCGGCTGCGAATGTGCGGCCGGTGCTCGTCTTTTTTCACGGTGGCGGACTGCGAGAAGGCGACCGCAGAGAGTACGCCTTTTTTGCCGCGCGCTTGCGAAGCAAGGTTATGTGGTAGTGATACCATCGTATCGGCTGTATCCGTCCACCCGCGCGCGGGGTTCCGTCGCGGACGCAGCCGCAGCAGTCGCGTGGACGCTAAAGAACATTGCGCGTTACGGCGGCTCGCCGCAAAAAATCTGTGTCGGACATTCCGCCGGCGGATACCTCGCTGCTACACTCGTTTTCGATCCTCACTATTTGCGTGACGCCGGCCTGCGGTTTCTCCAATCCGCGGCGTTTTTGAGCTATTAGCGGACTATTCGAATCGCGATCCCGACCCCGGTGAATCAGCCCACGATATCACGATTGACCACGAGATTTACGGGCACACGGCGGAAGAACGTGATGCAAACTCCGTCTATCGCTATCTGCACAAGACCGTACCGTTTGAGGCAACCTGCGAAACAAGAGACCCCGGCACGCAGTGCATCGACCGCGATCATTTCGTTGCCCTCAGCGAGCGTAATGATCGCCAGTGAGGACGTTTACTGAACCCAACGCAACACACGACCAACTTATCGTGCGCGCGGCACACACTGGCGATCCCCTGAATCGCGAACTGACGGCATTTATTGCGCGTGTCACTGCGTCGGATAGGAATCCCGGCTGATGGTACCTTATTAATAACCGCGTCCGCATGGGGCCTGTAGCTCAGCGGTAGAGCGGCCGGCTCATAACTGGTTGCGCGCTGGTTCGAATCCAGCCGGGCCCATTCTCGTGAAAGCTTCCGTGTGAGCCAGGATGAATCTTGGGATAAACGACTCGTTCGAAATCAGCCCGCAAACCCGCAGCGACTTCGGTCGCGATGGATTCGTGCGTCTGAAGGATGTGCTCCCGCCGTCGACGATCGAGTTTTTTCGACGACCCATTTCCGAGGAAGTACTTCATCGTAATTCGCAGACTAAGCCGCTGCATGAACGCGACACGTACCACAAGGCTTTCCTGCAAGTAACGAATCTATGGTGCACAAACCGAACCGTCCGGGATTTCGTGTTCGGCAAACGCTTAGCCGGCATCGCTGCGCAACTGCTCAACGTCCAGCGCGTGCGACTGTACCACGATCAGGCGCTGTATAAAGAACCCGGAGGCGGCATTACTCCTTGGCACGCGGATCAGTATTATTGGCCGCTGGACTCAGAAAGGACGTGCACGGCATGGATACCGCTACAGGATACGCCGCTCGAAATGGGCCCCATCGCGTTTGCCGCAGGCAGCCATCAGGTCTCGTTCGGCCGCGATCTAGAAATCAGTGACGAAAGCGAACGTTCCCTGAGCGCCGCACTGGCTTCTGGACGATTTCATCACGATCAAGCCGCTTTTGAGATCGGAGACGTGAGCTTTCACTCCGGCTGGCTCTTTCACCATACCGGCGAAAACAACACCGACCGGCCCCGAGCGGTATATACCGTGATTTACATGGCCGAGGGCACCCGGCTCATCGAACCACAACGCAAAGCACACATTGCAGACTGGGAAGCCTTCATGCCGGGTGTGAAAGTAGGAGAACTGGCAGCCTCACCACTCAATCCCCTTTTGAACTAAACAGGCAGCCACTCTAGGTGCTTAGAAGTT
>JALZBG010000025.1 GCA_030947645.1 Vulcanimicrobiota bacterium
CGTTCATCCCAGAGTTCGGAACCTACCGTCTTACCATCACACCGCGTGTTATCAATGCGGCGCGACACGTCGTCATCGCCACCGCAGGTCCAGAAAAGGCCAACGCCCTTGCTGCAGCGCTTCACGGGCCCTACGATCCAAATACGTATCCGGTGCAGTTGGTACAACCGTTGGAGGGAAGGTTGACCTGGCTAACCGATCGCGCTGCGGGCAGCGAACTTTCGGCCGGAAGTTAACGAACAAAAAAAGGGGCCGCCTTAGCAGGCAGGCCCCGAACTTCTAGGTACGCGTCAAATAGTTACGAGTTGCGCACGTCTTTCTTGGTCTTGTCGTAATCGGCTTGCATGTCGTTCTTACCTTCGTTAACGACGGACTTCGCTTTATCTCCGAAAGACATGTTATCGCCGTCAACCCGCCTCTTCTCGCGCTCGGTGTCGGCCTCGCCGCGGTGAAGCCCCTCTTTGACCGTATCCTTGGTGTTGTCTACAACCTTGTTGAACTCGTCTTTAATGCCCATCTGACCCTCCTCAACGCCTTGGAGTATACCCTTCCCGGGCGCAAGTTACACGTCCCTCGCTCGGTCCTACTACGGACGATGACTTCCCATAATTGCTTCTGCTCCTGCCATGCTGAGCTCGTCTAGCATCCACGCCGATAATGCCATCCGTCGACAGGTTCAGGATGACACGCGCCTGCTTCAGGATGCACTCTGCAAACTGCTTTAAGGCTGGATGGAAGCTTTTTTGGCCCATTGCTCGAGGGCTCGCTGGTATCGCGCAGCGGCTTGCACCTTAAGCAAGAATCTTGTCTTCGGCGATAGGGTCACTTTGTAATTTTTTCTTCTCATCGATATGAACTCCCGGCGCCGATGCTATTGGCGTCGACACCGTTGTCGGTTAAGATTGCGCCGCTTGAGCGCTGCAGTTCTACCACTGCTTTATTCAGGTCGGTTTGCGCCTGAAGCTCACGTCCGCGATTGTTCGCCACGTCGAGTTGCCGTTGCAGGACTAAGAACGTGGTTGAGGCGCCTGCGCGGAAACGCCGCTGTTCGCTCGCAAGCACCTGCTCGGAGGCGCTCCTAGCGGCACTGGCGGCAATCAGTCGATATCGGGTTGACTGATACCCTTGCAGTGCGTTCCGCGCTTCGGAGATGATACGCTGGATGACTGCCGCTTGTTGGACTTCCAGCGAACGCTCCTGTTCTTGTGCAATCGCGTAATTAGCCTTTGCCGTTCTATTACGTAACGGTAAACCGAAGTTCAAAGTTGCCGTGTAGGCTGGAAATTTGTTAGCCGCTAGGTTGCGCAACGATTGCTCAAATCCGCCCTGAAGGTAACCGGGCGGTGGCACATTTTGCCCACCTGGCAAAAACGGAATGCGCATGTTGGGAGGCAACGTGCGGTTGGCGTTGGCGACTAGCGCGTTGATGATTGCTATTTGTTGTCCCTGTCCGGCGAAAAACGGGTTTGCGTTCTGGTCCGTCAATTGCCCGGCGAAGCCGTTGGTCGTGTAACCAAGTTGCAAATCAATTTGCGGCCTGAGCTGTTCGCGCGCAAAAGCCAGGTTCACGTCAGCGGTCTCCCGTGCCGAGCGAATCTGCGCCAATTCAGGGCGTCGCGCGATTGCACGAGTCACTAACTCTGTCAGGGACGGTTCCCGAGGCAACGCCCGCACTGGTGAGCTCGGAACCAAATTCGCGTTCCAAATGGGATCGGCGGGATTATCCAGCAACAACGTCTTGAGCTGATTCTGGAGTCGCGAAACATTTTGCAGCGCCGAGAACACATTGTCTTGAAAAACATTGACCTGAGTATTGGACTGCACGATATCGACTGGAGCGCTCACGCCTTGACGCGCCAGGCGTTCGTTGCTGCGCTGCTGGGTTGCGGCTTGCTTCAGTGCTTGTTCCTGGATGGCAACGTTGCGCCACGCGGCAACCAAATCCCAGTACGCGTTCGAAACCGACGCCACGCTGTTAGACGCGCCGAGCAATAAAGTCTCCAAAGACGTTTGCCCAGTGATACGGCTGAGCTCGAGTTGTCGTCTGATCTCAGTGCCCGAGACTCGGCGTCCGATCGGCTGCGTGAAGTTGAAGCTTAACGCGGAAGGATAGGATGGATTAAAGCTATTAAAGGTGTTGTTGTTTTCGATGCGGCTTCCCGTTGCATCGATGCGGTATTGTTGACCGTTCGCGGTGGTCCCTGAGAAACCGGCGTTAAGGCCAATTGAGTTTTGTACGATGGGCCCGAAGTTTGGCCCGGCTTGAAAGGTGCTTTGTGGCGCGGAAACTATGTGAGAAAAACTCGGAACGATTGCAAACCGCACGTCGTAGGCCCCTTGCGATGCAATGACCTGGAAACTCGCAATACGGCGATTGGCTTGCGCTACCGCTAAATCGGTGTTGCGCGAAAGTGCCATTGCGATGGCATCCTCCAAAGCGATTGCGACGAATGGAGTTTGCGTCACACCGATCAGCTCGCCGGGGGGGACTGCCGTTGCCGAAGCCCTGTACCCCGCGGCAACATTGGGAACCGTCGGCAGGACCGGCGCCTGTGGCGGTGGCGGCAATCCGCGCACAATCGGCGCGGGGGATGCTGGGCTCGCGGGCATGGCGGCCTCCGGCTGGCTTTGAGCAAGACTTTCAGTGGACGAGAATGCGGTGAAAACCAGCAGGGCGGCGAGACTGCGGTACAACGAGTATCTCCTATTCGGCCGCGTCAACGGACCTGGGCCGCGCGCGGGCGGCGCAAAATCACGACGAGCGGTGCAAGTACAATAGAAACGATGGCGGTAAAGCGGGCGGTGTCCGCGTATGAAAGGATTTGCGCTTGGTTTGAAACGAGCGAAAAAAGACTTTGGACGGCGAGTGGATTGTTTGCGCCCCCGTGAGATTGCAGATAATTTTGCACGGCCGGCGCTTGCAGCGTAACTTGCGATCCTAGCGCGCTGGTATGGACCGCGGCGCCGCGCACGAGCAGGGTCACCAACACTGCGGTCGCGATGCTTCCGCCTATTTGGCGCGAAAGGTTGAAGAATGCTGAAGCCGCGGGAACGTCTTTGGGTGGAACGCTCGAAAGCACACTTACCGTGAGCGGTACAAAAATCTGCGAGAGACCGATTCCGCTTACAACCAGCGGCAATAAAAACGTCCAAAAACTCGAGTCGCTCGTCGTCATACTTGCCAGTATCCAGTTGGAAATGCCGACGACAAGGAATCCGCTGCCGATCATAATCCGCGTGTCGACCTTACTTTTACCGGCAAGCATAGCGGTGGGCGGCGTCAAGACCGCAATCGCGATGGCCCGCAGCAAAAGCAGTTCGCCCGCCAAGGTCGCTGTGAAGCCAAGCGAATTCTGCACGTACTGCGGCAAAATGAGCACGCTTCCATATAAGCTAACGCCAAGGACCATTCCTAAGATGCTGCCGGCCGCGACCGAGCGATAGCGTAAAATGTGCAGGTCCACTACCGGGATCTTTGAACGCAAACTCCAAAGGATGAACCCCGTTAAACCAACCACTGCCAATGCTGTAAAAAGAACGATCGTCCCGTCACCGAACCAATCATTCTGTTGGCCTTGATCTAACACGTATTGCAGCGAGCCGAGACCCAGCGCAAGGAGTCCTAATCCGATCCAATCCAAGCGGCGCGTTTTTTGCGGAGCGGCGGGGTTACGCAAGAACATCCACACCAACACTGCGGCCAGGATCCCGACCGGAATGTTGACAAAGAAGGCCCAGCGCCACGATAGGTTGTCGGTGATGATGCCGCCCAGCGTCGGACCGATCGTTGGTCCCACGATGACGCCCATTGAGAAGATTGCCGCTGCTTTGCCTTGTTCGCTCAGTGGGTACGTTTCACGCAAAATCGCCTGGGAGGTGGAGATCAACCCGCCACCGCCCAAGCCCTGGATGACGCGCCAAAACACAAGTTGCGTAAAGCTGCCCGCAAGCCCGCACATCAGCGAGGCACAGGTAAAGATGACAATAGATGCTAGATAATACGCACGGCGGCCGAAGCGAAGTTGCAGCCACGGGGTTATCGGAATCACAATCACGTTGGCTATAATGTAACCAGTCACGACCCATGCGCCCTGGTCTACATTTGCGCCGAAATTTCCCTGAATGTTCGGTAGCGCAACGTTGACGATAGTGATGTCAACGATCTCCAGTAAGGTTGCCGTAATGATGGCGATGGTCACGGCAGCGCGCCGGAATCCAAACTCGAGAACGTTGCTCTCGTTTGAAGTCATTCCGAGCCGAACTCTTCTCGAGGAGTCACTCCGAGCCTAGCTCTCCGCGACCCCCAGCCGAGCTGGGGCCCCCCGGCGTCGGGCGCTGGTGAATGTAAGATAAGTGCTCGTTACCGGAGGGCGCCCGTAACAGCACAAATTTTTTTAAGCGCGGAAACCTTAAAAACAGAATCCCGATTCCCCGTGGGCGCTCGTAATATAGATCATCTCCAATTTTTATTTACTTTACTTTTACCGAGGTTTCGACGGACATGCCGGGACGCAATGGAAGATTTGGATTGGGGTTATCGATGAAAATCTTGACGGGAATGCGCTGCGTCACTTTGATGAAGTTCCCCGACGCATTTTGCGGCGGTACGATGGAATAGGTGTTTTGAGACGCCGGGTTAATCGAGAGCACGTGCCCGTGAAAAGCGACTCCTTTATACGCGTCAACCTTTATGTCCACCGGTTGACCGGGGCGCATGCTTCCGACCTGGGTTTCTTTGTAAAACGCGGTAACAAAGATATCTCGCGAAGGAATAATGGTGATGAGGGTGTTGCCGGGCGCAACCGTCTGTCCGATTTCGACGTTCTTCTGACCGACATAACCGTCGGTCGGGGCGGCAATCCGCGTCGCGGCTAGTTGATTCTTGGCCAACTGAAGCTGCGCATTGAGATTTCCTACACTGGCGAGGGCGGCATTGGCTTGAGCTTGTGTTGCGATGATGCGGTCCGGAGCGGCGCTTTCTTGAAAGCGCCCGGCGGCTGTGGTTAAACTCCCTTGAGCAACCCCGATCCCTTCGATCGTACTCGTCGCGGTTGCTTGTTGAGCCGCGACCTTCTCCTCGGCTGAATAGACGTCGCTTCGAGCAACCGAGACCTGATCTTGCGACGCGTTCAGTTGCGAGCGCGCCTGTTCGGCAGCGGCGCGTGCGGCGTCCAGTTGCGCACGGGGAAGATCGCCCGTAGAGACAAGGGACTGCGTACGGCGCAGATCGGCCGAAGCGCGAACGAGACTCTCTCGAGCCCCCGGAACAGCAGCTTGTGCGGCACGCAGTTGCGCCAGCGCGACATCCACGCCTGCCTGCGCCACCGGAACTTGTCGTTGCGCGGCGTACGCTTGCTGCTGCGCGCTCGCGATAGTAGCGCGCGCAGTTTGAATGCCGCCGACACCTTGCTGGCTTTGGGCCCGTTGAGTTTGCGTCGCCAGCGCAACGTTTGCTTGAGCTGCCGCGGCTGTCGCGCGTTGCGCGTCGACGGCGGCCTGTGCTTCGGACACGCGCGCGCGCTCATCCAAGTCGTCCAGTTGAATCAAGAGCTGGCCGCGGCGTACAGGCTGATTCGTTGCAACGAGTATGCCGGCAACGCGTTCGGTGATCTTGCTGGTAACCATGACTTGCGATGCATCGATCCGTGCGTCATCGGTAGATTGGTGAACTCGCGCATACGCAAAGTAGCGTAAGGCCCAAATCAAGAGTGCTACAACGATGACCGCAACGACAACAAAAAGCAGCGAACGAATAACTCCCGGGTCCCGTCCGATCTTTTCCTCTCGATCCACCGCCCCGGCTCCGTTCGCATGACCATCGCCCGCTACAACTACTCTGTCGCCTTCGCGCGAATCCATCACTTGCTCCTTACACCGTTGAGGAAAACGTCAACGCAGTATTGCGCAACTTCTTGGTTGGATTTTTCGTTTTGCAGGATTTTACGTCCCATCACCCTCGAAAACATCATCCCCATAAAGAGGCGCCCATGCATCTGGGGATCGCCGCGCAGTTCACCGCTTCGCACGTGCTCCGCAAAATAGGCGATAACCGCCTTATGGATCTCTCGCGGTCCGCGCCAGGCAACGTCTTGCACGCCGGGGTTGGTGCCTTCTTCGGCCATCGAAATTTTGATGATGTCCGCGTTCCGTTCGATGCCATCGAGCACGCGCAAGGCGAGCGTATACAGATCTTCTTCCAAATCACCGGAAAGCGTGGACATAAATTCCTTGAACGCGGAGGCGCCGCAATAATGCGAAACCATCGCTTCAAGTAACGCGTGCTTGTTGCCGAAGTGCCGGAATAAGGTGGCTTCGTTCACGCCGGCGCGGTCGGCGATTTCACGCGTCGTTGCTCCGCGACTTCCCTTGAGTGAAAAGATTTCGCGCGTGGCAGCTAAAATGCGGGTCCTAGTGTCGTCTGGCGAGCTACGGCCGAGTGCTTCGGAAATCACCGCAAAACCTCAAAGGCAAGTACTTACACGCATGGTAGCATGTGGTTACGGTAAGTGCAAGTACTTACTTGCAGGTCGAGCCGGTGGTGCGGTGCGGGCGGTTACAGAATACGGCTGCGACATGTGTTCAGGTACCAAGGTTGCCAAGTGACTTGACAAGCAATCTAGGGCTTAGCTGCAGGGCCGCGATCGGCGTGCGGGTGCCCTAGGTGCGCATGACCGACGTTCAAGACGCCGCGCACTGGGCGGGATTGACAACTCCCTCAATAGTCGTTCGCGGCCTTGGCGGCACCGAGCGCGTCAACGTCCGGGTGGACGACCGTCGCACGCTGTATCCCGCCAGCATGATCAAAACCCCACTTGCCGCTGCGGCGCTTGTTCTGGTGGAGCGCGGTATGCTGCGGCTGGATCAACGCATTACGGTGGCCCAATCCAACATGACAACCAACGACAAGCCATCACCCTTTATCGCCGGATACGAGGGGCCGCTTTCGCAATACCTGGAGTTCATGATCACGCGTTCCGACAACGTGGCCACCAATCAACTCTTCGATGTCGTCGGACGTGAGCGCGCCACACAGATCTCTCACGAACTGGGGCTGAAACTTACTGCGTTTCACCGCAAACTTTCTGGAAGCGAACCCCTCATCGCCGATCCAGGAGCAACCGGCCGAAACACGCATCCCGCAGCGGATGCTGCCCTTCTTTTCAACTTGATCGCAATGGATGCGATTCCGTTTGCGTCCACGCTCCGTGAAATTCTTGCGCGCCAGCAGTGGAACGAAAAGCTGTCCACCGCTTTACGGCCGAGGGATCACTTCGCACATAAAACCGGTGACACCGATGAAGTGTCGCATGACGGCGGATTACTTGATACGCAAGAAGGCCCGTCATACATCATCGTTGTGTACACGGGCCTTCCTTCATCGGCGCAAAACGACCGGCGCTTCGGCGCTTTCATGCGCGCGCTGCGGCCACTCCTTTAAATCAATGCGTTTAAGTTGGTTCTAGTAGCTGCTGGCACGTTTTTTATGACGGTGGCGTCCGCGGCTGCTTTCGTCGGTGTAGTTTGTGGCACCGTTGTCATAACTGCTATTCATGCCGTGCTGCGATCCTCGCATCGTCCCGCCATGTCGTGAGCCTGCCAAATGATAACCGGCGCTGACGGCTTCACTCGGACACATATATTGACCATTTTTGGTACGGCCGTAGTACGGGTCGCCGGCCTCGTGGTAGGCCCTTGTGTGCGTATTCACCCATACCGCGCGGGTTGCCCCGCAGCGTAGGCCGCTGGGAACTCGGGCCATTTGGTTGAGCGGTAGCGCGTTCGCTTCGCGCTGGCTTTCCGTTCGCGTCTGGTTGCCCATTGACGACGTTGTGTTGCTGCCTTTGTTACCGCCGCAGGCAGCCAACGTGAAAGTTGATGCAATCGCGAAGACACAGACAAGCCGCCTAATGTTTACATGTTTCAATTATGAAGCCTCCATTCAGCAATGTAGCAGCCTTGTACCCCGTTAGGGCGGCGGTAAATCAAGCGTTTGCGCAACCTGAGCGAGCGCAGCGCGCGCGTCTCGAATCAGTTTGCTGTCTTGAGCGACCGAATACACTTCGCGTCCTCCGACGAACGTCTTGTGCACCCACGAACTATTTGCGCGGTATACGAGCGCATTGAGGGCCGGTGACCAGAGGTCGATGCTTGTGCGATCAACAACGCAGTAATCTGCGACTGATCCCACTTGCAGATCGCCGGTGGGCGCACGAAGCGCCGCGGATCCTTCCCACGTGCCCATTGCAAATGCGTCTCGCGCCGCAAGAGCGCTTGCGTCACACTTCTTCACTTTTTGTAATAGCGCGGCACTGCGCATCTCGCTCAGGATTGAAGGGTTCACGTTCGCGTCGGTTCCTAGTCCGACGGTAACGCCTCGCCGGCGATACCCCGTGATATCGCAAATACCGTCGCCTAGATATTGGTTTGTCATCGGATTGTGAATGACGCTTGCTCCGGCTTGCGCGATGGCGTCTTTCTCATCTTCGTCGACGTAAATGCCATGTATCAAGACGGTCCCTGGAAAAAGCGCATCGAGGTGTGCGAGTAAGCGTACCGGGCTGCGGCCGAACTCCGCAATGGTGCGCTGACCTTCGTAACCGGCCTCGGCAACATGGACGTGCATCGGCAACGAACGCGCGCGCGCAAAGTTCGCCGCTTCGCGGATCATTGACGGCGAAGCTGCATGCAGGGAGTGCGGCGCCGGACAAATGGTCGTAGCGGGAAATTGCTCGATCAAGGCTTGCGTCCGTCCAATCGCTTGGTCGATGCTTTCCGTGAATGCAGTAGGCGAATCCGAAGCGTCCATCCACGTGCGGGCAAAGACCAGCCTGATCCCCGCGTCCATCGAGGCGCGTATCGCCGCTTCCGCGTGCGCGTTGCCCTTGCCGTTGAGATAGAAGAACTCCGCGACGCTCGTGATTCCCCCGGCAAGCATCTCGCTGAAAGCCGCGACAAAAACCCAGTACACGTCATCAGGGCTCAGGCGTGGAACAACGCGATACAATGCTTCTCTGCGCCATTGCTCAAAAGGCAAATCGTCCGCCCAACCTCGCAACATAATTTGATATGCATGGCTGTGTCCGTTGACAAAGCCGGGTACCACCAGCGTTGAGGAGTCGAATGAACGCGTTGGATGCTGTGGATAATCCCGACGCACTGAGGCGACATCACCGGCCGCGATGATGCGGCCATCCTCCACAGCGAAAGCGTAGTCTGTGCACACGAGTCCTTTCACTAGCGCACGCGCGCAAAGCACGATTTCACTCATTCTACCACTTCGCCACCTCGTACAACTGCCTGTGCGAGATTGCCTCCGAAACTCCAACCGAATTCGTGCGGCGAGTTAAGCTTTAAGGCAACGAAATCCGCGTCTCCATTTTCGGTGATTTTCCCGGCACTTGAGCGTAACGACCGCGCGGCCGCCGATGTCACCGCGTACAGCGCTTCTGCGGCGCTTAAACCAAAGAGCGCACGCCCGAGATGGGCTACCATTTGCATATTAAAGCAGGGCGAGGTTCCGGGATTGAAATCGCTGGCCAGCGCAACGGTTGCTCCGCGCTGCAAGAGCTTCCTGACCGGCGCGCGCTCGGGCAACTCGAGGTACGCAATGGTCGCCGGACACGCAACGACAACGATATTGCGGCTAATTATTTCATCGATGTCGTTCTCGCGTATATAATTGGCGTGGTCAATTGCGTCCACGTCCAGCCGTGCCGCCATTTCAGCCGCCGATCCAAACTGCATTTCGTCGCAGTGGACGCGCAGCCGTAAACCCGCCTGTGAAGCGGCCAATAGATACCGCTGCGCTTGTTGCGGGCTAAAGAACCCGGGTTCACAAAAAGCATCGGCATACTGGGCGCCGTGGGCCGATGCAACCGGTATCACTTGGGCGATCAGGTAGTCGGTAAACGCATCATAATCTTGGTACTCCGGTGGCAAGGCATGTGCGCCGAGGAAGGTCGCGACCAAGCGCGGCAAATCGCGCTCATTTTTGTGGGCATCGATGAGGTCCAAGAGCGCGATTTCGCCTTCTTTATGCAGCGCGTATCCCGTTTTTACTTCAGCCGTCGTAGTTCCATGAAGCACCATGAGGTGAAGCCGGGCGCGAACCGTCGACCAAAAATCCTCGATGTGACGTAACGCTCGGCGGGTTTCGTTGACCGTGTGCAACATCCCAAGCGCGGGTTGCTGCGAGCGACTCCGCGCTGCAAAGTCCGGCTCGCGGTCGCCGGCATAGAGCGGATGCGTGTGTGCGTCGACAAAACCCGGAACGATAATGCAGTCGTCTAAGTCCATGGTGCAGACTGTGAGGTTTGGCGCAACTTCGCGCAGGCGGCGCTCGACCGTTCCTCGCGCACCCAAGGCGAGAATTTTTCCCCCGTGAACGAGGATCGCACCCTTTGTAATTGCGCCAAGCTGTTCGAAAGAAACGCTGTCTTGAGGGCCGGACCACACGCACGGCACAACAGTGCGGGCGCGCACCAAGAGCGCCGGCGATTCGCCTACAAGCGCCAGTCGATTCCCTTTTCGTCCGCCGTTTGCACGGCCGTTTCATAGCCCGCATCGGCGTGACGAACGACACCCATGCCGCAGTCCGTAGCGAGCACGGTGCGCAGGCGTTCTTCCGCATCTTTGCTTCCATCGGCGACAACGACCATTCCGGCGTGAATGCTATACCCAATGCCGACGCCGCCGCCGTGATGCACCGACACCCAGTGAGCGCCTGCGGCAGTGTTCAACAGCGCGTTGAGGATCGGCCAATCAGCAATCGCATCGCTTCCGTCGCGCATAGCTTCCGTTTCACGGTACGGCGATGCAACGCTTCCGGTATCTAAGTGATCGCGCCCAATGACGATGGGAGCTTTCAACGCACCGGCGGCGACGAGTTGATTGATGCGCAAACCGAACTTGGCGCGGTCTGGGTAGCCTAACCAGCATATGCGTGCCGGCAAACCTTGAAAGGATATTCGTTCCGCAGCTAAACCGATCCAACGAGAAAGCGACGTGTCATCTGGAAACAAGTCCACTAGTTCTGCGTCAAGCAGCGAAATATCGGCGGTTTCTCCAGAAAGGGCTGCCCAGCGAAACGGGCCTTTTCCTCGACAAAAGAGTGGACGGATAAAGGCAGGTACGAAACCCGGAAAATCAAACGCGCGGGCGACGCCCGCACGATGTGCCATGGCGCGAATGTTGTTTCCGTAATCGAACGTGATCGCGCCGGCATCCATGAACTTCAGCATCGCTTCAACATGCGTAGCAACACTTGCAAATGCACGGCGTTCGTATTCCCCGGGGTCGGCAGTCCGCAGGTCCGCCGCTTCTTCCAAGGAGAAGCCTGCGGGAATATATCCGTTCAACATGTCGTGCGCAGAGGTCTGATCGGTCAAAGCGTCGGGCCGCAATCCCATATCAAAAAGAGCGGGGAATTCCTGCGCGGCATTGCCTGCATATCCGACCGAAAGCGCGGTTCCGGCCGCCTGAGCCTGGCGAACTTCGTTCACCGCTTCTTGCCGAGTGGGCATAACTTTATCGAGGTATCGCAATTCACGGCGGCGCTCGAGCCTTGCTGCATCCGCATCGACCAGGAGCGCGACGCCTTCATTCATGGTGATTGCCAACGGTTGCGCGCCACCCATGCCACCAACTCCGGCGCTCAACACGATGCGGCCGCGCAGCGTTCCACCGAAGTGTTGACGCGCGAGCTCTGCGAACGTCTCGAACGTTCCTTGCACGATCCCCTGAGTGCCGATGTAAATCCACGATCCGGCCGTCATCTGACCGTACATGGTGAGTCCCTGCGCTTCCAGTTCGCGGAACGTTTTCCAATCGGCCCACTTTGGAACTAAGTTGGAATTCGCGATCAGCACGCGCGGCGCACGAGTGTGCGTTTTCCAAACCGCCACTGGTTTGCCGCTTTGCACAATGAGCGTTTCGTCGTTCTTCAGACGCTTTAGAGTCCGCACGATCGCGTCGAAAGCGGCCCACGATCGAGCCGCCTTTCCATTGCCGCCATACACAACGAGGTCTTCCGGCCGCTCTGCTACTTGCGGATCCAAATTGTTGCACAGCATGCGCAGCGCCGCTTCTTGCGGCCAGCCAAGGCAGGAGAGTGTGGTTCCGCGATCCGCTCGAATCAAGCGGTGTTCGCTAAGGTTGGCTGCCATTGTCCGTTCTTTCGCCCCTGCGCAGTAAGGTCGTGCCGGTAGCAGCTTGGGCGGCCTCGACGAGTGCGCCTGACGAAATCAACTGCCGAGCTGCCGTGAGGTCCGGAGCGGGGGGACGATCGTCTTCCAGCGGTGCAATCTGTTGGCGCGCTAAGACATGCGCCGCACCCGTCCCCCTTCCCGAGCGCAGCGGGCGCCGGAAATCGGTGGCCACCAGTGCTGCCACCAGTTCGCAAGCCAGCGACCCTTCCACATTGTCAAGCACACGGTCCAGATTGATAGCAGCGGTCATCCCCATACTCACGTGATCTTCTTGCCCCGCTGAGGTGGGAATGGAATCGACGCTGTTGGGCCATGATAAGCCTTTGTTCTCGCTGACGAGTGCTGCAGCGGTGTATTGCACGAGCATTAGACCCGATTGCAAGCCGGAGCGTCCCGTCAAAAAAAGTGGCAGTCCACGGTCTTCCGCATTGAGCAGTAAGTACAAACGGCGCTCGCTAATTGTCGCCAGTTCGCTGAGTGACATCTTGAGAATGTCACACGCAAGGGCGACGGGCTGCCCGTGGAAGTTCCCTCCGGTAAGAAAATCGCCGTCATCCGCAAATACGAGCGGGTTGTCGGTCACCGAAATAACCTCGGTCTCTATGACCCCTCGCGCATGTGCGGTTGCATCGCGGACGGCTCCGTGCACCACCGGAATGCATCTATAGGAATACGGATCCTGCACGCGTCCGCATTCACGGTGGGACTGCATGATCTCCGAATCGCGCAGCAAGGTACGTAGGTTACCGGCAACTTTGGCCTGACCGGGATGCGGCCTTAGCGCGTTGATGCGCCGGTCGAAGACGCGGTCGGTTCCCAGAAATGCTTCAAGCGACATGGCGCCGATGACGTCGGCGGCACGCAGCAAGTTCTCGGCCCGTAACACGGATAACGCGCCGACACCGGTCATTACTTCGGTGCCGTTGACCAGCGAGAGTCCTTCCTTCGCTTCCAGGGTAAGCGGTTTCAGTCCGGCCTCGCTCAGCGCTCTCGCGGCGGACATGCGCTCGCCGCGGTAAAACGCCTCGCCTTCTCCCAACAAGGTCAAGGTCATATGAGCGAGCGGTGCCAGATCACCGCTGGCGCCCACGGATCCCTGCGCCGGGACCACGGGGGTAACGTCCCGATTTAATAGTTCCACCAGCAGATCGAGCGTCTGAGTGCGAATGCCGGAATACCCTGCAGAGAGCGAGCTTGCCCGCAATACACCCGCCGCTCGCACGAACTCGGCGCACAGTGGCGGGCCCGTACCGGCCGCATGACTGCGAACCAAATTTACTTGCAGCCTCGCGGCATCAGCGGGCGCTACGGACACGTTGGCAAGCCGGCCGAAGCCGGTGGTTACACCATAGATTGCGGCGCCGTTATCGAACTGCCGCTCCACGAAGTCGCGCGCAGCCGCAACGCGTTGCCGAGCGCCGGACGAAACGTAAACCGGCACGCCTTCGCACGCAACGGCTCGTATTGCTTCAAGGGAAAGTTTGCGTCCGTCCAACTCAATCGCGGGAACTGCGGTGGCCGCCATGCTAACGCCTTTCCCTCCGCCGGGGCGGCGTTCATGCAACCTACATGTTGAGAGCTTTCCAATTGGTGAGCCGGGGAAGCTCTTTGAACGGCGGCCCGGACATAATCACGATGTCGGTTTTGTTGCGCAGGGCAAGTGAGCGGAGGTTTCGTCCCGAGAATGCCCGGTTGTTCACCCACACTTTCAACTTCTCACCCCGCCGTGCTTCCACCCCGGCGGCGGCCGTAGAACTCAATCGCTCTCCCCAAATGTCGAAAAACTGTCCCAGCGTAAATGTTTTGACCACCGGAGATTCAACATGAATCATCCCGTCGTCGTTATGGGTGTGGATCCAGTAAAAGCAATCGGCCCCGGGCGGGATACCAATGAGACTTGGGACGGTTACCCGAGACCCCCTGTTGTAGAGCAGCAGGTGCTGGTGAATATGCAGCTTCGTTCCCTCGGCCCGGTCGCAAGGCACGCCGTCGATCGGCGCACCCGACAAGAAGCTTTGCGTCCGACCGCTATACGCAGCACTTAACGTCAGCCCACAAAGCAGTACCGCGGCGGCAAACAACTTTAACAGTGGAGTCATGCGTGCCCTTCGTTTGTGGAAATGTGGATACGAGCATTGTGTTCGGTGAGTAAGTTAAATATCTTGTGGACAGCTTGCGAACGATGCTTTCCGCTGCTTGCGCCGAGTTTTCATCGATGCTACGATGTGCACGCTTCGATAAAACGAAGTGCGATGCACGTATCAATCGCGTTCTACAAGAACAAACCATCGATTAGCGCCGACCGGACTCGGGGACGGGTTCAAGTAGGCGAGAAACGACGTGAATACGGAAATGCGAAACTCGCAGGAATTTTCCAGCGAGTTTCGTTTATCTCGTGCCATCCTGCGCGCGTCGAAGATGGGAGTATCGCTGCGCGCTCGACAAGCAACGGCGATTAGCGTGACAGTAGCGCCTTTAGTCCACGGGGTCGGCTAGCAGTAGTTCCAGATCTTCACGCGTGAGGGATTTTGCTAGAGAGCTGTCCGTTTTGATCACTGAGGCAGAGAGCGTTGTTTTGCGCTGCGCCAGACTCCGAATCTTCTCCTCGACGGTGCCGCGCGTTATGAGGCGGTAGGCCGTTACGGCACGATGCTGTCCTATGCGATGCGTTCGATCGATCGCTTGACGCTCGACTGCGGGATTCCACCAGGGATCGTAGAGAACGACGTAATCGGCAGCGGTAAGCGTCAGCCCGACGCCCCCTGCCTTCAGCGAACATAAGAAGACCGGTGCACCGTCTGGACCCATGAAACGCGCCACTTCAGCACCGCGTTCTTTGTCCTTCACTGAGCCGTCCAAGTATCCGTATGTCATCCCCAGGGCGTCTAACCGCTTGCGCATGATTTTCAACATCGAACTAAAAGCGCTGAACACCAGTACGCGGTGCCCGCCGCCGACAATGTCTTCCAAGGTCTCAACAAACGCTTCAAACTTTGCACCGGCTTGCGGTTCCTCGAGATATTGCGTGCCGAGAAGCCCAGGATGTGCGCATACCTGCCGCAGTCGAGTTAGCGCAGCAAGCACGTGCATGCGAGCTGCATCCATCCCGTCTCGTTCCACCTGAGCGAAGACTTCCCGGCGCGCGGCCTGCGCGATTGCCCGATACAGTCGAGTTTGCGTTGCGGATAGTTCGCACTCGATGACACTTTCGGTGCGCTCGGGTAATTCCGGCGCAACGTCTTCTTTGGTTCGGCGCAACACAAACGGTTCCAGGCGAGCGTGCAGTCGTGCGGTCGTATCGGCATCTCCCTGAGAAATCGGCGCTTCAAAAGAGCGGCGAAACGATGTCTGCGTGCCCAGCAATCCTGGTTCAATGAAGGAAAAAATGGACCACAGGTCGCGCAGAGAGTTCTCAACCGGTGTCCCCGTAAGCGCCAGCCGATGTTCGGCGCGCAAGGTGCGAATGACGCGCGCAATCTGGCTTGCCGGGTTCTTTGCATGCTGAGCTTCATCGAGGATCAACGCGCGAAACTGATAATCTCGCAAGCGCTCAGCATCCACGCGTGCAAGCGCATATGAGGTCACTACAATGTCGGCATCTGCAATATCGTTGTACTTTTCACCACGTTTCGAGCCGGAATGCAGAGAAAGGACCCGCAAATCAGGTGTAAAGCGTTGCGACTCGCTTTCCCAAGTGTGCGTCACCGACGTAGGCGCGATGACCAGCGACGGTCTGGCTCCGTCGCGTTGCTTTCGTAGCGCCAGATAGGCCAGCGTTTGTATGGTTTTCCCGATGCCCATATCGTCGGCCAAGATGCCGCCGAAGCGAAACGATGATAAGTACGTAAGAAAATCGAGCCCCCGGCTTTGATACGGCCGTAAGACGTCTTCCAAATGAGGAGGCGGCACGACGCGTTCGATCCCTTTGAAAGCGCGAACGCGTTCGCGC
>JALZBG010000101.1 GCA_030947645.1 Vulcanimicrobiota bacterium
CGGCGCGGTCTGAATTTTCGCCGATACGATGTCGTTTGGCAGCCCGGCGGGCGGAACAATCGTGAAGGGCACCCGCGACTGCGCCGTTGCAAGGGTCGCGTTCTGCGACGACAGTGCGAGCGACTTTGGCGCAGGTGGCGGAGCGATACCTCCCATCGCTTGCAAGGCGGCGCGATAGCTCGCTTCGATGCTTTGAACGAGGCCCAAAGAGTTGGATGGAAACGCAATCACAATAATCGCAATGATCGCCGCCGCCGCGAGCGCAACGCGAGCTTGGTGCGGTTGGTGCAGCGTAGGTTCGGGCTGTGAAATCCTTCGCTGAATTTCGCGCACGGCTACTGGTGGTACATCGATTCCTAGAATCATCGTTTCTAGGGCGGCGCTCATTTGTCGATCAGTGAACATCGGAAAGTATCTCCTGGGATGGCTGGATTGTGCGCGACGGCGTCGCGGAAAGAGCTTTGCGCAATCTTCTGCGCGCAAGCATCAGGTGAAAACGAACAGTGGAAGAAGGTAAACGCATTGCGGCGGCGATTTCACCACTGTTCAGACCTGCATAGTAACGCAAAATAATTGCACCGCGCTGGACGTGGGGAAGAGCGGCAAGCGCGTTGTAGAGATCCATCGCATCGCTTTGATCGCAATGACCGCGATCGGCAATTCGCCCACAATTTGGGTGCGAGAACGGCGGCGCGACATAGTGATGGCGTGGTTAACGATGCTTTTGTAACTCCACGCGGAAAAAACGCCGGTATCCTTGAGAGTGTGCAACCGCCGCGCCATGGTGGCGCACGCCTCTTGAGCCGCGTCCTCGGCGAGTCCGTGTCTCGAAGAATGCTAAACGCAATTCGGTAAGCTTCGGGCCAGACGGCTATCATGAGGCGTTCGAGCCCAGCACGCCCGGATCGGGCGCTTTCGACAAGTTCGCGTTCGAAACTTAGCGGCACGCGCGGCTCCGTGGGGGACTCACACTGCGTAGGACCATCGCTTTATAGACGGGACTCGCCCGCAGAGTGTTGGTAAGGAGTAACTTTCTCATGGAGAAACACAAAGCCGAGCGGGCAACCATGCCAGCCCCCGAACGACCGTCTCCCGACACGGGAATGCAGATACGAAACTTGGCCTCATGCCGTCGGAGCATCCAAGATACCAGGTGCCCATACGTGTTCGGCATCGTCGAAACGTTGGCTGCCACATCATTGCTGTTCTTCTCCATGGGAACGAGCGCGCTGGGTCGTGCCGTCGCGCACCTCGCATGATCGTGCGCGTCGGAACCCTGTACGATGGGAGCCTCGCAAAGGCGCGAACCAATGTTGACCTTCATATCAGCGAGCAGCATATCGCCGCCATCACGGCGGCCGAGGGTCATTTTGATCTACAAACGGCATGCGCAACACCTGGTCTTGTAAATGCTCACGTCCACTTGGAGATGAGCGGCGAGCCGGATACCATGAGTCTTTTTCGTGAATCTAGCGTAACCCAACGGATGCTCTATGCCGTTGCGAACGCGCAAGCGACCCTGCGCGCAGGGGTCACCAGCGTTCGAGACCTCGGGTGTTCGCAAGCAATCGCCATGGAACTGCGTGATGCGATCGACGCAGGTCGCATTGCGGGGCCAACAGTCCGAGCGGCGGGAAACGTTTTGTGTATAACCGGCGGCCACGGATGGTTTGTAGGGCGCGCTGTAGACGGCCCCTGGGATGCCGTCAAAGGCGTTCGAGAACAACGCCGAAAGGGCGCCGACTGCATCAAACTAATAGCAACTGGAGGCGTACTCACCAAAGGTGCTGTGCCCGGCCAATCGCAGTTGACGCTGGAAGAGATGTTCGCAGCGATCACCGAAGCGCGCAGAAATAACATGCCCGTTGCCGCGCACGCGATCGGTACGGAAGGAATCAAGAACGCCTTGCGTGCCGGCGTCACGTCAATTGAACACGGGCACCTGCTTGATGATGAAGCCATCGAGCTTTTCAAATCCAACGGTGCGTATCTCGTGCCGACATTAGCAGCACCAGTTTGCATCCTCGAACACGCGCAGGAAGATGTGCAGCCGGAATTCGTTACGCGCAAGGCGCTGGAGCTGCGCGAGCACATGGCAGTAAATATTCAAAAAGCATATAAAGCCGGCGTCAAAATCGCAGGCGGTTCAGACGCGGGAACGCCGCATAATTATCACGACAAGTATGTTTATGAAATCGAACTAATGCATACCCTTTTAGGCATGACACCCCAAGAGGCGCTGCATAGTGCGACTGTGATCGCGTCGGAACTCATTGGGGCCGGAAGTGGAACGCTACTCACCGGAGAACCGGCGGATGTTTTATTGCTGGATCGCGACCTTGCCGACGGCGTCGCCACCCTCGGATCCCCCAGGGTCGTCATCAAGAAGGGGCAAGTCGTGTTTCGGCGGCCCGCTTAGGCGTCAGATAAGGCGCTGGTGTGTTTTCTTTTTCCAGACGAATGTATAGTACGTTAGTTGCATGCTCAATACGACCGCGAAGGCTATCGGGTATCCCATCCACACGCCGTTCAAGCCGTAATAATGCATTAGGATGTAAGCTGCCGGCACTTCAATGCCCCAAATGGCGAAGATGCCGTTGAAGGTGGGCCATAGCACGTCGCCGCTCGCCCGCATGACGCCGCTCACCACCGCAGAATTCCCAAAAAGCAGGTAACTCCAGAGGGTGATCATCAGCAACCCGTGTGCGATGCTAAGCGTTTGAGGGGCGGTGATGAACCAGCCCAAAATGCTCCAAGCGAAGACGTAACACGTCGTGATGAGCACGCCGCCCACGACATAGCTGAGGGCGATACCCGAGTGGATGACGCTCGCCAGTTTGTCTTCGCGGCGCGCGCCGATGCACTGCGCGCCGAAGATCGAGGCGGCTATACTAATAGAGATCGCGGGAAACTGCACGTAGGATACTACCTGATTGACCGCGCCGTAAGCAGCGGTCGCACTCGAGCCGAAACGGTTAACGAAGGCCAGCACCGCAACTTCCGCCAGCGACACCATGACGATCTGCAATCCGGTCGGCACGCCGATTTTTGCTACTTTAACAAAAACGGCCCAGTCGATGTGCAGCGAGTCGCGGAAGGTTTCAACATCGAACCGTAGTGGGTGTTTTTTCAGAGAAAGGTACATCAGCAAGGCGCCGAAAGCCACTGCGTTGCTCAGAATAAATGACATGGCAGCGGATTGAATGCCCAGTTTCGGAAGACCGAGCCATCCCAAAATAAACGCGGGCGTCGAAACGAGTGCAATCAACGTACTTAAGATGAGAAAATAAAACGGCGTCTGGGAGTCCCCCGTTCCACGCAGAAACGTGGTGTAGACGAGATAAGGAAAGAAAATCGGAGTAGAGGCGAAAATCCACCGCGCGTAGTAGGTCGCGTCCCCGAGTATGTCGCGCGGCGTTGACATGAGCACCAGCACGTCTCCGGAAAAGAAACCCCCGAGCAACGCAACGGCGACTCCCATCCAGAAACTGACGCCCAATGTCGTACCCGCGATCTTTTTCATGGCGTGTTCGTCACGTGCGCCAAAGGCCTGTCCGATCAGAACCGTGCTTCCATTCGAAAGGCCGATCAAAAACGAAATCAAGAAAAACACAACGGGAAAAATGGCGGAAACCGTCGCGAGTGCGTGAACGCCGATTAGCCTTCCCAAAAAGATGTAACTGATCAAGCTGGATGCGGACTGCATGATGTTACTTAAGATCAGTGGCACGAGAAATATAGCAAAGATCTGCCACATGGGCTTGGAATCGTCAAACACATTGACGCCCATCCGCCTTACAGCTTGCGCCACGTGATATTCTCCGGCGCCGGAAGCGGGCCCAAATCGCCGCTAAATTACCTGTGCGTCACCGCTTCTTAGCAAAAGCGATACACCAGCCGATGGGACTGATTGAACCTGCAACGAGCGTACACGCGCCGCGCGACAGCGGCGACTTCCCCTTAATGAAGAAGCGGCATGCGGCGCACCGCTGGCCGTGCTTGGGAAGGTCTTGGTACCGGTATTGCGCTTTTGATCCTTTGGCGGCGTCGGCGACAAGGCGCCCGGAAAAGGCACCCATCAGCGCGACAGGGATTGCCGCAAGTGCTTTAAGCACGAGCCTGCGGGAGAATGTCTGCTTGAAATCGTTCATGGTTTTGATGGTACTTTGAGGGCGTTGTGCGAGCCTGCTCGCGGTCCTCTAGGAAATTCGACCGCGTTAACTCGAAGTTTGCGCAGATGTTCGCTGTTATGGCGGCTTTGATGACCGGCATGATCATCTCCGCACCGGGCGGCTCGCCGGCCCTGCGCGAGTTCGCCGCGGCATGGTCGAAGGTTCACGGGTATACGGCGGTACTCGTGATGCACGAGACGGCCGGCAAGCGCGTGCAGGACCGAACCTACCAGTATACCTTTGCCAAACCGCACACTGCCGGCATTTTCATTACCGACGGGCCCGGAAAGGGTGGCCGCGAAGCTTGGACGGGCGGGGATACGGTCATTGCCTCGCCGCCGGGACTATTTTCGCGTTTGCGGTTGCACCTCGCGATGACCGATTCGCGGGTAGTGACCCTGCGTGGCGATACAATCGCGATGGCCTCTTTTGGTTGGTTGCTGCAGCATCTACAATCACGAGGTCAGCTTTCGCAATCGCCGGGGCCAGTGGTACGCGAACTGGCTACAACGCAACTTTCTTTGACAGTTGCCGACCCTGCCGCGAATGGCGAAGTAACACGCGACGTAATAGATCTGTCAACGGCGACTAAACTTCCCGTTCGAGCGTTACGCTATGTGAAATCAACGCTGGTAAAACAGATCGATTTTAAGGACGTTAAAATTCAACAGTGAGCGTTGCCTGACGTAGTTTGCAACCCTGCGTCTTCCGCCCGAATGCGCCAAGCCAACATGAGGAGATTTAAGCTCCCGAAAACGAGCGCGTGCCAGCGCAGGCCGACTGCAAGTGAGGCGCATGGCAACTCCAACGCAACGAGGGCATAATTCGGATGTTTCAAAAACCGGTAGGGGCCGTCGGTTATTCGCGGCACGCCCGGCAAGATGATGATGCGCGTCGTCCAGCGAGCCCCCAGTGTACGCCGCACCCAACTTCGGATCGCCTGCAGTGTGAAATAGACGACTACGAATCGCGGCACAAGCCGACGGTTCCCGCCAAACAGCCATAGCGTAAGCAGCCAAGTGGCGTGCAGCGCGAACATGAGCGGGTAATGCCCTGCGCCGATCTCATACGCGCCCTTGCGGCGCAGCGCCCGAGTGTTGCGGCGGGCGATTGCAAGTTCGCCGCCACGCTGGAGGCTCACAAACGCAAGCAAAGCCCCACCCTTAACCATCGGCGGCGTCCAGGCGCACAAAGCTGGCCGTAAAACCGGGACCAAGCGCAGAAAGCATTGCGCGCTGTGGTAATCCGTCTTCCAGCACCCGCTCGAGCACGAAAAATACCGTTGGAGCCGACATATTTCCGTACTGGCGCATGACCGCGCGTTCGTGATCGAGCGAGCCCGGCGCAACGTCCAATAGCGACTCCATGGCCTCAATTACCTTTGTCCCGCCAGGATGACAGACCACGCGACCGAGTTGGTGATCGTGCATTCCCAGCCGCAACTGCGCCGAGTTGAAAACGGCACGGTAATTTTTGGCGATGAATGACGGCAGTGAGCGAGATAGCACGACGCCGAAACCGATGTCATCCGTTGCCCATCCCATGATATCGAGCGTTGAAGGCCACAGGTGCTCGGTGCCGCCAACGATGGTAGCTATTGCCGGTCGATCTTTTCTACTCGTGAGAATTGCGGCGGCTGCACCGTCGCCAAAAAGAGCGGTTGCAATTACGTCAGCTTTCGTGGCCCGGTCCAATCGGAATGATAGGGTGCATAGTTCAACGCTGACCAACAATACAATGGCTTTCGGGTCTGCCGCCGCCAGACGGGATGCGAGTGCGAGTCCCGACACGCCCCCCGCGCATCCTAATCCAAACACCGGTATGCGTTGGAGGTCCGCTCGAAAACCCATCGACGGAAGCACACGCGACTCTAAACTCGGGGTCGCGATACCAGTCGAAGAGATCGTGACCACCGCGTCGATATCGGCAGCACGCAGCCGCGCTGAGTCCAGCACTGCTCGAACAACTCGTTCGTATAAAGCGCAGGCGCCCTCAAGGTACGCTTCGGTCCGCTCCTGCCAGCCATGCGCATCCGCGAACCACTCTACCGGGCGAACTGAGAATCGCCGGTCTATGCCGGTCGACGCGAAGACGCTTGCAAGGCGGTCGTAGTCGCGCATGCGATGCGCGAACAAAGAACGTGCTCCCTCCGCTACCACTTGCTGATCGATCTCGTGTTCAGGAACGGCGGTGGAAAGGCCGATCAGAGAGATCGGAAGCGGCAGGGACCTCGACATTATATCACTTTCAAGTGCGCGCTAATTGGTTCTACCCATGGTAACATCTCGGCCATCATGCTTCCAGCCGCTCCGTCCGGCTCGGCAGCCTCGATTTGGAGGCAAGCAGGCTACCCCCAATGCGATAAAATTTGGCGCCCGTGTTTTAAAGTTTGACGTCCATGGGTATAAAACAGATGTCAAAGGAGTTAGTCCATTGGCGTAAATAGCAACGGACGGGCGGCGTAAGCCGCCCGTCTTTATTATGCCGGCGGGAAAGCGGCGCGTTAGCGCCGGAATCCCCCTTGGGCTGCTGACGTTAAGTGCGAACGGTTTCAGCTACCCCATTGCCTTGCGGCCTCCACGCTTCTTGGGTGTATCGACGGGTCTGCTCGATCGTGCTGCTATCCACCGCTAGGCCGCTGTCCGCGAGCTCTTTCACTACCACTGCAGGCAACGCATTTCCGATCTCCATCACGCTTTGCGCGTAATCGCGTAAATGCCGTTGTGCCAGCGTGACAACTTGCGATTCACCCATAGCGTTGGCAGTCGCGGCTAACATCGTATAGCCTGCCGTACAAAGAGCCAGCGCCGTGTAATCGTCGCGAAGCCCTTTGGAAACCTTGGTTTTGCGGACCTTATCGATTGCACCGGCAAAAAATCCCTCGATTTGCAAAACCGCGCTCTTGATGGGTGATGCTTCATGTCCCCCCAATCCATCAAGGCACTGCTTGAGAT
>JALZBG010000102.1 GCA_030947645.1 Vulcanimicrobiota bacterium
GATGATTGGTAACTCTTGGGCGACAAGTTCTTGCACCCGCGCATAAGCAGCCTTGCGGGTGGTCTGATCGTAATTCGACAGACCTCGCGCCAGAGCCGCATCGAGTGCCGGATTGCAGAAACGGTAGATGTTCCAGCCGGCGGGCGGCGCCATTGTGCAAGCGAAGAGCTGTGAATCGTCGGGATCTGTCCCGTTTGACCAATTCTCAAAGACGACATCGAATTTGCCGGCTTGTTCGATACCGCCGCTCCCTAAGGTGGCGTAAAGCTCCGCGGACGGATAGTTCTTGATGGACACGTCGATGCCGATTTCGCGCCATTCTTGCTGCACCAAGGTTTCCGCCTCGGTTGCCGTGGCGGAGCCTGTAAAACCAACCAGCGTCAGCCGCAACGGCTGTCCATTTTTTTCGCGAATCGCTCCGGCGGTTCGCGCATGCCATCCGGCTTCATCAAGCAAACCTGAGGCACGCCTGGGATCATAGTCATACCGCTGCACGCGCGGATTATACGCCCAATAGAACGGCGGCTGGTCACTATCGGCGCGAAGCGCAATGCCATGGGTAACCTTATCGACCAGAGTGCGGCGATCGGTTGCATAGGCTAATGCACGCCGGATTCGCACATCGCTCAGCGCGGCCACCCCGGCGTTCAAACCCAGGTCCGCGAAGCGAATGAACGGTGAAACCACCATGCGCATGCCCGGAATCGAACGTAAGCTCGATGCCTGCGTTTCGGAAGCGCGATAATAGAAATCGATGTCGTGTGTTTGCGCCATCATTAGAATGGTGTTATCGCTAGGGATGATATGGTAGTCGATTCTTTGCAGCTTGGGAGGCCCTCTCCAGTACGCGCTGTTAGCGGCAAACCGAATCAGCGAACCTTTTTCGTACGACACGACCCGAAACGGTCCGGTTCCCACCGGCAGATTGTTGTACGAAACGCGATTGATATCCGCGTACTTGGCTAGCAAGTGTTTGGGCAAAATGCAGTCCGGGTGCGTACCCAAAGTAAAGAACGTCGTTACAAACGGTGAAAAGCGCCGTTTGAGATGCACGACGATGGTAAAATCGTCGCGTCTATCGATTCCCCTAATTACGTCGTAGCCCAACCGCGTAACGACGAGATTCTTCGGATTCATCACTTGTTGCCACGTATAAATAAGATCATCAGCAGTGAACGGTGCGCCGTCTTGCCACTTTGCGCCGCGTCGCAGATGATAGGTAACTGCAAGTCCGTCGGGCCTGATGTCACCGTTTTGCATAGTCGGCTCTCGTACCGCGAGTTCCGGCACTAACTCATTGCGGTCGTCATATCGAAAAAGATAGGCTGCCCAAAACATCGATAAGTCAACGTCCACCGTCTGCGTGCCGAGTAACGGGTTAAGGTTGTCGGGCTGCTGACGGCCGGCGATGCGTAAAACTCCTGGCTTGGTCCAAGGATTGCGCTTATCGGCTTGCCTCTCGCCATTGCCGATAGTTGTGCAGCCGGCGAACCACAACGTCATTAGCGTCGCTAGGAGCCGGCAGCATTGCGGCGCCGGCATCAATGGTGATCTTTTCGAACGGCGGCTTTGCGGGCGCGCATCTCGTCGATTAATTCAACGATCCCAGCGGCTGCGGCGCTGAAAAGTTTACGTCCCTTTTCTGCTGAGGCTTTGGTGGGGTCGCCCATGACGCCGCTCTCGCTGAGGGCGCTCCACGATTCCATCATTGCGAGCGGTCCATCCCCGCCGATCAGATCCGTCCAATAATTCTTGGATGGCCGATGAGACAGTTCGTGGACTGCTTTGGACATGTCAACCAGCTCCGGCCGCAGTGCTAGATACAGCGAGGTCTCAAATTCGCAGGCGTGATTCATCCCGCCGATGCCTTCAGATTCTCGCAAGTTTTCCGCGACCTCGCGTACCCCGGGGGCAGCCCAATAGTTTACCGCCGCGGCCAACGCACCGGTTTGCACCACCGTTAAGCGGGCAATGATATCGGCAAAGGGCGTGTTGCTACCGTGACCGTTCACAATAAGCATTTTTTTAAAGCCATGATGTGCGAGACTGCGACACACATCGACGCCGTAGTCGATAAACGTGTGCGCTCCAATGGTGATCGCCCCTGGAAAGTCCATGTGATGCGGGCTGAATCCATGGTTGATTGGCGGTACGAGCACCGCACGGTCCCACGCTGCCCGCACCGCTTCTTCACATACCGACGCGCACAAGAGCAGGTCCGTGTCGACGGGGAGATGATATCCGTGATCTTCGAGCGTCGCAATTGGAACCACGGCAACGCGATGTTGCGCTGCGGCGGCCTTAATTTGCGGCCAGGTCATTTCGCCGTAGCGGTACTTTGCGGGGCCCACGCTAGGCCACCGTCACATCGACGTCGCGCCACTTGTCAGCATTCTCCATGCGACTCATCGCCGGCGGATAGGTGCCGTTGGGGTACCGTACTTCCCAATCCCGCATCGTTGTGGCAAGATACTCAAAATTCTCCCAAACGGTGGGGTCGCTTCGTCGTCGCACGTATGCGGCTGGAGCAATCGCCTTCCAGCATTCCAGCACGACGCCGCTCCAAAGATCAGCGGCTATGTCCTTGTCGATGATGCCATTCTTTACGAAGACTCCCAAGCTTTCGAAGAAATTGCCGACGGTCGCCGCCGGTTGGAAATCGTTGAAATACCCTTGAGTAATCTTTTTTCGGAAAGCGGCATCTTCCAGGAGTAGCGGCAACTTATTCGTGACGAATAGCCGCGCGGCGTGAAAATCGGGGGATTCGAGGACCTCCCGACACTCGGTCAGCGCAACAATTTGATTGCCTCCGCGCTGATGCCGGAGTTGGCGAAGGGCAGCGTAAGCTGAGGCGGCGATAACAATTAGAGTCCCGACCGAAGATAGGGCAGTCACAAGTTCCAGCGACATCGTCTCTCCCGCATCGGTATTGGAAAGTCAGGGGACTTGCTCCCGCCGCAGTCCGGCTAGAGGGTGCCGGCCGTCAGCGCTCGCTCACCGTCCTGTAAGGACGTAAAGTGGCGAAAGTGATCGATCGTACCGGTAAACGTTCCTTTACCGCTGAGGATGAACGCACGGCCGGTGTAGACTTCGTTGATCCTCGTGACGAACCACCGACCATCCAACACTTGAGCGCTCGTTTCGGTGACCGAACCGGACGTCGCGTGCGGCGGAAGCGCGTACGGAACGTAGGTTAGTTTCTCGACTCGAGCGTTCGAAGTGTTAATCCACATCGTTCCGCTACCGTGTTGTGCGTCATGTATCAAGCTTGTAAATCGCACTGCCACCGTGCCGGTTGCACAACCCACACACTGCGCCACGTCCGCAAAGTGGTAGTCTGCAATGAAACGGCGATCGTATGGTTCTTTAAAAAATACTTTTCCCAAGCCCCAGTCGCGATTTGTTTGTGTCTCCCGTTCGACGATTTCAGGCGTCGAGAACGATTTACCGTCGCGAACCACTCGATAGTATTTAATTCTGACGAATGCGCCATCGTTCAGGAGCAACCCACTGTCGCTGACCTCCGTGTGATGGATGGGTCCACCGCTTATGACGGTCGAAAAGTGGCGCTGCATGCCGATGACGCCCTGGACGCTAGTACTATATGCAGCCGCGGCGCGCTCTACTATTGTGCCTGTCGCGACGGGGTTGGGAGAACTTCGAGCGTCAAGCGACGCAGGGCGTACGGGGAGGATGCAAAGCACGCTCGCCGCAAGTGCAGAGATTTTGGCGCCGTTCATGTATTCATCTTACCATTTGTTTGGCGCTTCGTCCCGCGCGAGCGCTATATTAGCGAGCGCTCTCCCTTGCCCGACGGAGGAATCCGTGCAGTGCAAATACTAGTCAAGACCAAGGGTTTTCTCGGAGGTAAGATGCGGGTCACGATCATTCGGTTGCTTCTCATTGCAGCAGTCGGTTTTTTATTGCCGATCGAGCAAGCGCGAGCGGAATCGGCAAACGAATTGGTTGCCAAAAATCTGGCCGCGCGGGGCGGGGCTGAGCAGCTGGCAGCCATTGCGTCGATTCAATTCACGGGCAAGCTGGTGTTCCCGGGTGATTTTGAATTGACGTACCGGGAGACCCGAGTTCGAAAAAATGGAGCGGCTCTATATGAATCGAGTATTCAAGGGCTGACACTTGTTCAGGGTTACGATGGAAAGTTCGGTTGGCGCATCAACCCGTTCGAAGGCCGGCGCGATGCCGAACGGATGTCGCAGGACGACACGCGAGCACTTGCTGACGACGCAACCATCGAGGGAACGCTGCTTTCGGCCAAAACGCGAGGGAGCACCATTAGCTATCTGGGCCGCGAGGACTTCGAAGGGACGGATACCTACAAGCTGCGTGTCAGGGATCGCAGCGGCGCGGAATACGTGTATTTTCTGGACCCGGATACGTACCTGGAAATCAGGGTTGTTGAAACTCGAAAGCTGCGCGGCGCGCGCCAGGTAACGCTGACCGAATATGGCGACTACGAACGGGTCAACGGTGTGTACTTCCCGTTCGCGGTTGAAAGCGGGCCGCTCGATAGCACACCCACGCAACGCCAGAGGTTGAGCATCGATGCCGCGCAGGCCAACATTCCGGTGAACGACGCGATGTTCAAGATGCCCAGCGCTCCAGTCTCCAAATAAGGGAGTGACGATGATCAGCAAGTCCGTTTTGCTCTGCCTGTTCACGTCCGTGTCCACACTGGCGTCGGCGAGCGCCGCCACCGTGGATTCGACGGCGGTTTCCGGCTTGGGTATTCGGAACATCGGCTCCGCGGAAATGTCGGGACGTATTGCAGCAATCGCCGGACGCCACGAAAAAGACGGTAAGGTGACGCTGTTCGTCGGTGCGGCTTCCGGCGGCGTGTGGAAATCGACCGACGGCGGAACCTCGTTCGATTCGATTTTCGACAGGCAGCCGGTGCAATCGATCGGCGCTATTGCTCTCGATCCGACGCGCCCCAACGTTGTGTGGGTTGGTACCGGTGAAAGCTGGACGCGCAACAGCGTTTCGATCGGCAACGGCATCTATAGGTCGACTGACGGCGGCGAAAACTGGACGAACATGGGGCTGCCTAACAGCGAACGCATCGCGCGCATTCTCGTGCATCCGAAAAACGGCAACATCGTGTATGCTTGCGTGCCGGGTAAACTGTGGAGCGACAGCGCCGATCGTGGCTTGTATCGAACGACCGACGCGGGCTCCCACTGGTCGCGAATCCTCACCGGCCACAATCTTTCGACCGGCTGTTCCTCGGTCGCGATGGACCCGCGCGACCCGAAGGTGCTAATTGCGGGGTTGTGGGATTTCCGGCGAAAAGGTTGGACGTTTCGCTCGGGCGGTGAGGGCCCGAACGCTCCTTCGGGCAGCGCGCTGTTCCGCTCGACCGACGGCGGGAATCATTGGACGAAAATGACTTCCGGGACAAACAAGGGTCTTCCCAAGGGTCCTTGGGGACGAATCGAAGTTGCGATCGCACCGTCAAATTCAAAAACAGTCTACGCATTCATTGAAGGCGTGCGCTCCGCGCTGTTCGTGTCGCAAGACGGCGGACTCACGTGGCAAGAACGGGATCGGAGCCAACGCATGGTGTGGCGCCCGTTTTATTTCGGCCGTATCGTAGTCGATCCGACCAACGATAAGCGCCTTTTCAAAATGAATTTGCGAATGATCGCGTCGGATGACGGCGGTCGAAGCTTCGCCGATTCCTCCGGTGGCAGCCATGGTGACTGGCACGATATTTGGATCGACCCAAACAATTCAAAACACATCATCGGCGGCGATGATGGCGGACTCTGGCTGAGCTACGATGGCGGAACGAAATGGTGGAAGGGCGGCAACTTACCCATCAGCCAGTTCTACCATGTCAGCGTTGACGATAAAGATCCGTATCAAGTGTACGGTGGATTACAAGATAACTCCACGTGGGTCGGCGATAGTGCGTACCCCGGCGGTATCACTAACCAGCGCTGGGAAAATCTCTACGGCGGAGACGGGTTTTGGGCGTTCCCCGATCCGAAGGACCCCAATTTCGTTTATGCAGAGGCGCAAGGCGGCACCATCGGACGTGTCAATCGACGGACGCTCGAGAGTCGCGACATACAACCCAAAGCCGGATACCACGAGAAACTTCGTTGGAACTGGAATACGCCGATCGCGCTCAGTCCAAATCAACCGGGGACGATTTACATCGGCTCGCAGTTTTTATTCCGAAGCCGCGATCAGGGCAATACATGGGATCGTATTTCGCCCGACCTGACGACAAACGATCCTCAGAAGCAGCGACAAGAAGAATCCGGTGGAATTACCGTCGACAATTCCGCGGCGGAAACGCATACTACCGTTTATTCCATATCGGAAAGCCCAAGAGATGGTCGCGTTATCTGGGTCGGTACGGACGACGGCAATATTCAGCTCACGCAAGATGCCGGCAATAGTTGGACCAACGTTGTGGGCAACATCGCCGGGCTACCAAAAGCGAGTTGGGTTAGTTGGGTGGAAGCAAGTCGCTTCAACCCCGCGACGGCGTATGTTGCGATCGATCGGCACACCTTCGGCGACATGGGAACGTACGTGTACCGCACCACGGATTTCGGAAGGACCTGGACGCCGATTGTTAGTCCCCAAACTCCAGGCGTGCGCGGTTACGCTCACGTTGTTAAGGAAGATACGCAGAGCCCCAACCTACTCTTCTTAGGAACCGAATTTGGTATGTGGGTGTCAACCGATGGAGGCGGGTCCTGGGCGGCATTTAAACCAGGCAATTTTCCCTCTGTTGCCGTGCGTGACATCGCGGTGCAAAGTCGCGATCACGATCTTGTCATCGCTACGCACGGTCGCGGCATGTGGGTTGTCGACGATATATCGCCTTTGCGCAACATATCGGCCGCAACGCTCGACTCGGACGTTGCGTTTCTTGCCGGCAGACCGGTGCAGCAACGGGTGGAGGCTAATGGCGGTTGGCCCAATGGTGACGCGGTGTTCGTCGGCGCTAATCCTCCGCAGGGTGCGGTAATTACGTACTTCTTGCGCCAGCGTCAGGTTATCGGAAAGATGACCATCGACATACTCGACGATTCGGGCGCGGTCGTGGACACGGTGTCGCCGGGTAAACGCAAAGGTCTGAACAG